>NZ_JBHVBO010000121.1:0-12694 GCF_042668085.1 Isoptericola sp. NPDC057391
ATGACGCCGATCGCGCGCCCACAACGGCTGGCGGGGCTACTTCTTGGCGGCCGGCTTCTTCGTCGCGGGCTTCTTCGCGGCGGGCTTGCGCGTCGTGCGCTTCTTGGCCGGGCCGGCGGCGCGCTTCTCGGCCAGCAGCTCGATCGCCCGCTCGGGCGTGATGCTCTCCGGCGTGAGGTCGCGCGGCAGCGTGCGGTTGGTCTCGCCGTCGGTGACGTACGCGCCGAAGCGGCCGTCCTTGACAACGATCGGCTTGCCGCTGGTCGGGTCGTCGCCCAGCTCGCGCAGCGGCGGGGTGGCCGCACGGGCACCCCGGCCGCGCTTGGGCTCGGCGTAGATCTTCAGCGCCTCGTCCAGCGTGATCGTGAAGAGCTGCTCCTCCGACGCGATGGTCCGCGAGTCCGTGCCCTTCTTGAGGTACGGGCCGTAGCGGCCGTTCTGCGCGGTGATCTCGTCGCCCGACTCCGGGTCGGTGCCCACCACGCGCGGCAGCGACAGGATCTTCAGCGCGTCGTCGAGCGTCACCGTCTCGAGCGACATCGACTTCAGCAGCGACCCGGTGCGCGGCTTGGGCTGCGCGGCCTTCGCCTTCTTCTGCGCCGCGGCCGACAGGCTCGGGTCGATCTCCGGCAGGTCGAGAACCTCGGTGACGTACGGGCCGTAGCGGCCGTTCTTCGCGACGATCTCGTTGCCGGACACCGGGTCGGTGCCCAGCACCTTGCCGTCCTCGGCGCCCGCGGCGAGCAGCTCGCGGGCCTTCGCCACCGTGAGCTCGTCCGGCGCGACGTCGTCGGGGATCGACCCGCGCGGCGGGTTCTGCCCCTCCGCGACCTCGGCGCCCAGGTCCTCGACGTACGGGCCGTACCGGCCGACGCGCACGCGGATGCCCTCGCCGATCTCGACGGAGTTGATCGCCACGGGGTCGATCTCCCCGAGGTTCTCCACGAGCTCGTGCAGGCCCCAGCCCGTGCTGTCGCCCGAGCCGTCGCCGAAGTAGAACCGCGTCAGCCAGGCCACGCGGTCCCGGCTCCCCGACGCGATCTGGTCGAGGTCGGCCTCCATCTCGGCCGTGAAGTCGTAGTCCACCAGCCAGCGGAAGTGCTCCTCGAGCAGCTTCACGACGGCGAACGCGAGCCACGTGGGCACCAGCGCCTGGCCCTTGGTGCGCACGTAGCCGCGGTCCTGGACCGTCGAGATGGTCGCCGCGTAGGTGGAGGGGCGACCGATGCCGAGCTCCTCCAGCGCCTTGACCAGGGACGCCTCGGTGTAGCGGGCGGGCGGCGTGGTCGAGTGCCCCTCGGCGGCGAGGTCGTCGCCGCGCAGCGGGTCGCCCTCGGCCATCCGCGGCAGGCGCGCGTCCTTGCCGGACGCGGCGGCGCCGTCGCCGTCGGTGACGTCCGTGCCTTCCTCGTACGCGGCGAGGAAGCCGCGGAAGGTGATGACGGTGCCGGACGCCGAGAACACGGCGTCGCGCCCGGCGAGCTCGCCCGCGGCGTCGGACAGCGTGGCCGCGAGCCGCACGGACGCCGTCGACCCCTTGGCGTCGGCCATCTGGGAGGCCACGGTGCGCTTCCAGATCAGCTCGTACAGCTTGAACTGGTCGCCCGAGATCTCGCGCGCGACCTGCGCCGGCGTGCGGAACGAGTCGCCCGCGGGGCGGATCGCCTCGTGCGCCTCCTGCGCCCCCTTGTTCTTCGACGCGTACAGGCGCGGGGCGCCCGGCACGTACTCGGGGCCGTACAGCTCGGCCGCCTGCCGCCGGGCGGCGTCGGTCGCCTCCGCGGACAGCGACGGCGAGTCCGTCCGCATATAGGTGATGTAGCCGTTCTCGTACAGCGCCTGCGCGGTGCGCATCGCCTGGCGCGCGCTCATGCGCAGCTTGCGGCCGGCCTCCTGCTGCAGCGTCGAGGTGGTGAACGGCGCGGCCGGCTTGCGGGAGTACGGCTTGGTCTCGAGCGAGCGGACGGTGAACCCCGAGCCGGACCCCGCGTCGGAAAGGCCCTCGACGACCGCGTTCGCGGACGCCTCGTCGAGCTGCACGACACCGGTCCGCACCTTGAGGCGGCCGCGGTCGTCGAAGTCGCGGCCCGCGGCGATGCGGTCGGCGCCGAGACCGGTGAGGCGGGCGCGGAACGCCTGGCCCGCGTCCTCGCCCTCGGTCGGCGCGAACTGCCCGGTGACGTCCCAGTAGTCGGCGGGGACGAACGCCATCCGCTCGCGCTCCCGCTCCACGACCAGACGCGTCGCGACGGACTGCACGCGGCCGGCGGACAGGCCCTGGCGCACCTTGCGCCACAGCACCGGGGACACCTCGTAGCCGTAGAGGCGGTCGAGGATGCGGCGGGTCTCCTGCGCGTCGACGAGGTCCTCGTCGAGCTCGCGGGTGTTCTCCAGCGCCCGCAGGATCGCCTCGCGGGTGATCTCGTGGAAGACCATCCGCTTGACCGGCACCTTGGGCTTGAGCTCCTGGATGAGGTGCCAGGCGATGGCCTCGCCCTCGCGGTCCTCATCGGTGGCGAGGTAGAGCTCGTCGGCCTCCTTGAGGGCCTTCTTCAGCTCGCGGACCTTCTGCTTCTTGTCCGCGTGCACCTCGTAGTAGGGGTCGAAGCCGTTGTCGACGTCGACGGCGAACTTGCCGTACGGGCCCTTCTTCATGTCCGTCGGCAGGTCGCGCGGCTGCGGCAGGTCGCGGATGTGCCCGACGCTCGCCTCGACCTCGAAGTCGTCACCGAGGTAGCCCTGGATCTTGCGGGCCTTGGTGGGCGACTCGACGATCACGAGCTTGCGTGGCTGGGGCATCCGTTCCTGCTTTCCCTGGTGCTGCGGCGGTGCGGGCGGCGTGCTGGTGCGGTGGAGATGGTGGCCGGCCGACCGGTCATGTCACGGTACGACATCTGCTCGTCACTTCCCCGACACGGCCGCCGGGCGGCACTCTACCGAGACGTGACGCGGGGCTGCGCGGTGAGCTGACGGAGCACGAGGAGGGTCGCGAACGCCGCCGCGGTCACGGCGAGCACGGCCAGGGCGCCCGCCGCGTACGCGGTGAGGTCCGGCGAGAGGGGGATCGGGTCGCCGTTCGTGACGAGGCCCACGAGGGTGCCTCCGGAGACGAGGACGCCCGCCACCGACGCGAGCAGCAGCAGGCCCGCGACGACGTACGACCCGGGCGCCGCGTAGGACCCGCCGGGGCGGCGCAGCTCGTCCGTCGACGACGCGGGTGTGAGGGCGCACACGGCGGCCCCCCACGCCAGGACGACGAGCAGCGCGGCGACGACGTCGGACGGCCGGTGCCACTGGCCCACGAGCGTCGAGACGCCGGTGGCCGCCGTGTAGGCGGCCCCGAGGACCGCGACCACCGGCCGCCAGGCCCGCGGCGTGACGAGCAGCAGCGCCACCGACACCGACGCGGCCACGGTGGTGTGCCCGCTGGGCAGGGTGTTGGGCCCGGTCCAGCCGGGCAGCAGCTCGGGCCGGTCGAGGATGCCGTGCTTGAGCACCTGCGTGGTGACGTTCGCGCCGCCCACGAGCACCGCCACCTGCAGCGCCAGCACCCAGCGGCGCCGCACCAGGGCGACGAGCATCGCCACCCCGACCCCCGCGACGACGAACGCCACGGACACGACGTCGAGCACCGGCTCGGCGACCCGCCACAGGCGCCCCTGGCCGTAGGTGGCGCCGAAGAACGCGAGCTCGTCGACGCGCTGGCCCGCGGTCGCGGAGACGAAGAACCGCCAGGTGAGCCACACGCCGAGCGCGGCGAGGACGGCCACGACCCCCGCAGCGACGCGCGGCGCGGTCCGCGCCTGCGGGGCGGTCCGCCGTCCCCGCCACGCGCCGACCGGCAGGATCGGCGCGCCGACGCCCGCCGTCCCCTGCGAGGGGGTCGGCGGTGTCTGGGGGCGCGTCTCGGTGAGCACGGGGCCACGCTACCCACTCCGGTGTGTCGGAAACGTATGCGCGGCGTGGGAACCTTTCAGCCTCCGGTGACCGACCAGAAGGTCGTCCGAGAGCCCGACTACCTCGCGGCTCTCGGACTACCTCGCGGGTCAGCCGGTCACCAGGGTGAGGTCGTAGGCGTCGAGGATCTCGCCCACCGGCTGGAAGAACGTCGTGCCGCCGGAGGTGCAGTCGCCGGAGCCGCCGGACGTCACGCCCTGCGCCTGGTCGCCGGCCAGCAGGGACCCGCCGGAGTCGCCCGGCTCCGCGCACACGTCGGTCCGGATGAGGCCGTCGACCGTGCCCTCGGCGTAGGAGACCGACACGTCGAGCGCCTCGACCGTGCCGCAGTGCCACCCCGTCGTCGAGCCGGAGCGGCACACCTGGGCCCCCACCGGCGCCGGCTCGGCGCCCGCGACCGCGACCTGGCCGCCCGACCAGTCGTTCACGGCCCCGACCGGCGTGCTGCCGAGCCCCACCTGGACGTACGCGTAGTCGTCGCCGGGGAAGCTCGACCCGGCGAACGTCCCCGACGGCTGCGACGTCGGGTCACCCGCGGAGCCGCAGTGCCCCGCGGTGACGAAGCCGTCCGTGACGGCGAAGCCCACCGAGCAGCGCGACGCTCCGTCGATGTAGTACGCGTTGCCGCCGACGACGTCGTCGAGCACCCGCGGACGCTCGGCGGTCGTGCTCACCGTGACGGCGTCGCTCGGCACCCCCGCCGCGGCCAGCGCGTCGTCGACGTCGGCCCGCGCGGCGGCGCCCGCCAGCGTCTCGACCACGAGGGTGTTGTCCCGCACGTCCACGTGCCAGCCGGTCACGCCGGCGGCCGCGGCCGCGTCGTCACCCAGGGCCGCGGCCCAGCCCTCGAGCCGGTCCAGCGAGTACCGGGCGTCCACGGCCCGGCCGCCCGCCGCACGCACGGCGTCCTCGGCGGCCCCGTCCGCGCCCGCCGTCGTCGCGACGAACAGCCGGTCGCGCTCCGGGTCGAGCCACACGCCGGCGAAGTCGTCGCCGAGCGCCTGCCGCAGCCGCTCCTGCGCGGCCGCGGCGTCGCCCTGGAAGTCGAGCCGTTCGACGGCGCGCTCCTTCGACACGCCGAGGTCGTCCGTCATGGCCTGGAGGAGCCCGGCCGGATACCGGTCCGCGCCCGCGACGTCGTCGTCGGGTCCCGGGCCGGCGGCCTGGGCCGTCGTCGCGGCCGCCGCGAGCGTGAGCCCGGCGGCCGTCGCAGCCATCGTCCTGAAGGTCGTGCGTCTCATCGGAGAATTCCTTCCGTCAGGTCCCGGACGGTTGCCCGGCGCACCACACGCTACGGGGGCGACCAGGGCGCGGCCAGGGCGCCTCCGGCCGCCGCCGGGTGCACACTGATCCTTCGTGCACCCGATCCCGTGGCTGCGCCCCCGACGGGTGCCCGCGCCCTCCCCCGCCTCGCCCGCGAGCCTGCGCCGCCGCCCGGCGCAGGTCGTCATCCTCGCGTTCCTCGCGACGATCGCCGCCGGCACGTTCCTGCTGGGCCTGCCGATCAGCGCCACCGGACGGAACGCGAGCTTCGTCGAGGCCCTGTTCACCGCCACGTCCGCGACCTGCGTGACCGGGCTCGCCGTCGTCGACACGGAGCACTTCTGGACGCCGTTCGGGCAGGTCGTGATCCTGCTGCTCATCCAGGTGGGCGGGTTCGGCGTCATGACGCTCGCGTCGCTGCTCGGCCTGCTGCTGACCCGCCGCCTGGGGCTCAGCACCCGCCTGGTGGCGACCGAGTCGACGCGGTCGGTCGGGATGGGCGACGTGCGGCGCGTGCTGCTGGGGGTGCTGCGGTTCACCGTCGTGACGGAGCTGGTGGTGGCCACGCTGCTCACGGCGCGGTTCGCCGCCGCCTACGACGAGCCGTTCGGGCACGCCGTCTGGTCCGGCGTGTTCCACGCCGTGTCCGCGTTCAACAACGCGGGCTTCTCGATCTACAGCCAGAACCTCGTGCCGTTCGTCGCCGACCCGTGGGTCTGCCTGCCGATCTGCGCCGCGATCATCATCGGCGGCCTCGGCTTCCCCGTGCTGCTGGAGCTGTGGCGCCTGCATCGCACCCGCCGCACCGAGGACGGCCCGACCGACCTGCAGCGGCTGTCGCGCTGGAGCGTGCACACGCGCCTCACCGTGCTGATGACGGCGGTGCTCCTGGTGGTGGGCACGCTGTTCTTCCTCGCGGCCGAGTGGCGCAACCCGGGCACGTTCGGCCCGCTCGACCCGCCGGCGAAGGTGCTCGCCGCGTTCACGCAGGCGGTCATGCCGCGCACCGCCGGCTTCAACTCCGTGGACCTGTCGCAGGCCAACAACGGCACCTGGTTCTTCACCGACATGCTCATGTTCGTCGGCGCCGGGTCGGGGGGCACCGCCGGCGGCATCAAGGTGACGACGTTCGCCGTCCTCGCCGTCGCGATCTGGTCGGAGCTGCGCGGCGATCCCGACGCCACGCTCTGGGACCGGCGCCTGACGCCGGGCACCCAGCGGCAGGCGCTCACCGTCGCGCTCGTCGGCGTCGCGGCCGTGGTACTGCCCACCCTCGCGATCACGCTGTCCACCAGCCTGTTCACCCTGGACCAGGTGCTGTACGAGGTGATCTCCGCGTTCAGCACCACCGGCCTGTCCACGGGCATCACCGCGGACATGCAGCCGTGGCACCAGCTCGTGCTCGTGGCCCTGATGTTCCTCGGCCGGCTCGGGCCCATCACCCTCGGCACGGGCCTCGCGATGCGCGACCGGCAGCGCCTCTACCGGCGGCCGGAGGCGGCCGTCGTCATCGGCTGACGACGCACGACGGGGCCCCGCCGAGCACGCTCGGCGAGGCCCCGTCAGGGTCGAGGTTCAGCAGTTGGTCCCGGCGTAGGTGCCGACGGCCTGCGCGGCCTCCTGGAACTCCGACCCGGTCATCGCGGACATGGCCTCCTGGAGCTTCGTCATCGACTCGGCGTCCGTGGGGTTCTCGGCCGCGGCGCCCAGGCCGTCCGACGCGGTGCGGAACGACGTCGCGAGCGTCTTCCACTCGTCGGCGATCTCGGCCGGCGGCTCGCTGACGCCCTCGAGCGTGGTGGTGAGCTCCTCGAGCTTGTCGACGGTGGGCTGCAGGTCGGACGGGTCGACGTCGCTCATCGCGGACGACGCCTCGGTGAGGGACTGGACGGCGCCGCACACGTCGCCGCCGGCCGCCTCTTCGGCCGGGGCCTCCTCGGCCGGGCTCTCCTCGGGCGCCTGCTCCTCGGCGGTGGGCGTGCCCTCGCCAGAGCCGGAGCCGGAGTCGCCCGAGCCGCTGCACGCGGCGAGGCCGAGGGTGAGCAGGGCGGCGGCGGCCACAGCGGTGGCTCGGGTCATGGTCAGTCGGTTGCGCATGGTGACCATGGTCCCCGACCGGGTGCGATCGCGCGCCCCGGCCCGCAGGGGAGAGATCCCCGTGTGGCGATGGTCACGTGCGCGGCGATGACACACTCGTGCCGCACGCCGACACCGGGAGGACGGCCGGCGGGCAGCCCACGCGCGAGGAGGACGGACCGATGGCCGAACGAGTGACGTTCCGGAGCAGCACAGGACCGCTGCTCGCGGGCATCGTCGACCGGCCGGAGGGCGAGGTGCGCGGCTGGGGCCTGTTCGCCCACGGGTTCACGCTCGGCAAGGACTCCCCGGCGGCGGCGCGCATCTGCAAGCAGCTCGCCGCCGAGGGGATCGGGATGCTGCGGTTCGACAACCTCGGGCTCGGCGACTCGGAGGGGGACTGGGGCGACGGCTCCTTCACGGTGAAGGTCGCCGACACGGTGCTCGCCGCGCGGTTCATGGCCGAGCACGTCATCCACGGCGACCCGCCGGCGCTCCTCGTCGGGCACTCGTGGGGCGGGGCCGCCGCCATCGCCGCGGCGCAGGAGGCGGGCGCGCGCGCCGTCGCCTCCGTGTGCGCGCCGTTCGACCCCAGCCACGCCGAGCACCAGTACGACGACCTGGTCGACCAGGTGCTGGCCGAGGGGAACGCCGTGTGGCAGGTGGGCGGCAAGCGCCTCAACCTCAAGCGCGGGATGGTGGAGGACGTGCGCGACGCCGACCTCGACCACCGCATCGCCGACCTCGGCCTGCCCCTGCTGATCATGCACTCGCCCACCGACCGCGTCGTGGGCATCGAGAACGCCAGCCAGATCTTCGCGGCCGCCCGGCACCCCCGCAGCTTCGTCGCGCTCGAGGGCAGCGACCACCTGCTCACCGCGCCCGGGCAGGCGCAGCGCGCGGCCCGGATCGTCAGCGCGTGGGCCGACCCGTACCTCGTCAGGCCACCCCGGCCGGACCGGTAGCCGGGCGCAGGAACCCGTCGCGCACCAGGCCGCGGACGGCGGGCAGCAGCTCGGCGCGCAGGTCGTCGGCGGGGACGTCGAGCAGCGCGCCGAGCGCGCCGACGATCTGCCCGACGGCGAGCTCGCCGTCGCACACCCCGACGAACGCCGCCAGGCCGGTCGACGCGTGCACGCCGCGCCCTAGCCCGTCGCCCTGCCGGACCACGACGACGTTCGGGTCGGCCTGCCCGGGCGTGTGGAACCGCTCCTCGGTGACGTCGTCCGCCACCACGAGGTGGGCCTCGGCCAGCGCCGCGTCGTCGCGCGCCTCGAGCCAGTCGTGCGCCGCGAGCGACGCCGCGACGTGCGCGCCGAGCGGCTGGTGCACGGAGCCGGTGTGCTCCTCCAGGCGGCGCAGCGTCGGGCGCGCGCCGTCGGCGGGCCGGCGGAGGGTGACGATGCCGAAGCCGACGGCCTCGACGTCGCGGGAGGCGAAGTCGTCCAGCCACGCGCCGTAGGCGGCGGCCCACGCGCGGGGCTCCCGCTCCGGGGTGGTGCCGCCGTCGCGGATCCACGTCTCCGCGTACTCGGCGGGGTCGAGCACCTCGCGCTGGATGACCCAGCCGTCCAGCCCGGCGACGTCGAGCCACGCGCCCACGCGCTCGTCCCACGCCTCGCCGCGCCGGTGCTCCCAGTTGCCCAGCAGCTGCGCGACGCCCCCCGGAGCGAGCACGCTCCCGGCGTCGCGCACCAGGTCGCGCACCAGGTCGTCGCCGGAGCGGCCGCCGTCGCGGTACTCGTAGTCGCCCAGCGCCTCCGCCACGGCGGCACCCGCCGCGCCCGCGTGCGGGGTGATGACGAACGGCGGGTTGGAGACGACGAGGTCGAAACGCTCACCCGCCACCGGGTCCAGCATCGAGCCGTGCCGCAGCGCGACGTCGACCCCGTCCGCCGGCGCGTTGAGCGCGAGGTTGAACCTCGCGAAGCCCAGCGCGCGCCGGGACAGGTCGGTGGCCACGACGTGGCGCGCGTGCCGCGCGGCGTGCAGCGCCTGGATGCCGCAGCCCGTGCCGAGGTCGAGCACCCGGTCCACGGGCGTGCGGGTCGTGACCTGGGCCAGGGTCGTGGAGGCCCCGCCGGCGCCCAGCACGTGGTCGGTCGCGAGGCGTCCGCCGGTGGCCAGCTCGGCGAGGTCGCTCGCCAGCCACCACGCCGCCTCGCCGCCCGCGTCGACGGCGGCGTACGGGCGCAGGTCGACGCCGGCGCGCACCGCGTCGCCGTCGTCCTCGCCCGCCGCGGCCACCAGGCCCAGGCGGGCGGCCCCGGCGGTGCCGAGGCCGGGAAGCGCGCGGTCGAGCGCCGCGCGCGGCACCTCGTCGCCGAGCAGGAAGAGGCGGGCCAGCGCGGCGCGCGGCTCGTGCGCGGGGCCGACGGCCGCGAGGGCGCGGCGGGCGGGCACGGTCTGCTCGCGGTGCAGCGCCGCGGACGCGACCTCGCCCAGCGCCTCGCCGACCCCGTCGACGGTGTAGCCCGCCGCCGCCAGGCCCGACCGCAGCGCGTCGACCAGCGGCGCGGCGTCCTCCGCCGCGCCGGGCACGGGCGTCGAGGCCGGTGTCGAGACGGTGCCGTCCGTCGTCATCGGCCCGCGCACTCGGTCGAGAGGAACGCGGTGATGTCCTTGGCCGCCGTCGTGGCGCCCGCGGTGTCGTCGGCCGTGATCGCGCCGGCCATCGCGGAGCTCACCGCGTTCGCGTCGTCCTCGTCGACGTCCTCGAACGCGGTCACCGCGCTGTCCAGGTACTCGGCCATCGCCCCCCACGGCTCCGCCACGCCCTCGGGCGGCTCGGCCTCCGCCATCGCCTTGTCGGCGGTGCGGAAGCTCTGCACCAGCGCGCGCGGGTGCTCGGGGCTGAGGTCCACGAGCGCCCGGTTCGTGGTGGACCACGCCTGCTGCAGCCCGGCGCACGTCTCGTGGTCGAGGCCCTCGTCGTCCGTCGCGGCCGCGCTCGGGTCGGGCGACGCCACGTCCTTCGAGCGGCTCGGCTCGCCCTCCACGCCCATCGCGAGGTCACCCGGGATCGAGACCGCCGGGGCGGGCTCCGCGACCGGCTCCTCGACACCGCCGGACTGCCCGCAGCCGGCCAGCGCGGCGCCCGTCACGAGCATCCCCACGACGACGACCGGGAGCTGGCGGGACAGGAGACGGGCGCGGCGCATCCCCCTATGGTGCGTCACCGCCCCCGCGCGCGGAAATCACCGCTCAGCCGGCGGGCGCGTCGTCCTCGGTCCTGCCCGCCGGGTCGGACTCCGCGTCGCCCGGGGTGTCCTCCGGCGCGTCGGACGCGCCGCAGCCGTCCTTGAGGAACGTCGTGACACGGTTCGACGCGGCCGTCATCGCCGCGGTGTCCAGGTCCGCCAACGCGTGGGCGACGGCGGACGCGACCTGGCCCTCGTCGGCCGCCTCGATCTCGTCGGCGACCGTGCCGACGTAGGTCGCGACGACGAGCCAGTCGTCCCGCACCTCGGCGGGCGGGGTGACCTCGGCGAGCGCGTCGCGGGCCCCGACGAAGCCGCGCCGCAGGGTGGC
Source organism: Isoptericola sp. NPDC057391 (assembly GCF_042668085.1). Taxonomy (NCBI): domain Bacteria; kingdom Bacillati; phylum Actinomycetota; class Actinomycetes; order Micrococcales; family Promicromonosporaceae; genus Isoptericola; species Isoptericola sp. NPDC057391. The sequence continues at coordinate 10,828 of NZ_JBHVBO010000121.1, forward strand.
GGGGTCGTCGGCCGTCATCCCCACCTGCAGGGAGGCCGACTGCGACCACGCGGCCTGCACCACCGGGCACTCGTCGGGCGGGCCGGCCGCGAGGACCGCCTCGGCGGGGGCGCCGGCGTCCGCCACGAACCCGGAGGCCAGCCCGACGCCGAGCCCCAGGAGCAGCGCGACCGCGCCGGCCGCGGCGAACGAGGAGTGACGACGCCAGGCCCCCGGCACCGGTCGCCTCAGGCGACCGACCACGCCGCCGCGCGAGGCGCCGCCGACGCGTCTCGACCTGGCCCTCATGCTGCCGAAGGCTACCGGGCGAGCGGGCGACGCCGGAACGTCGCCGCAGGTGGGAGGGCGCCGCTTGACCCGTGACGGGCGTTCGGCCAGATTACGCGCGTGACCTCTACCACGCCCGGCCTGTGGGTGCATCCCGAGAACGACCCGCGAGCGACGGGCGTCGACCCGGTCGGCGAGAAGGAGACCCTCTGGGAGTACCTCTGCCGCTACCGCATGACGCTGGTCATGAAGTGCGAGGGCCTGGACGCCTCCCAGCTCGCGCGACGCTCCGTGCCGCCGTCGACCCTCTCGCTGCTCGGCCTCGTCCGGCACCTCGCGAACGTCGAGCACCACTGGTTCCGCCGCGTGCTGCAGGGCCTCGACGAGCGCGGCCCCTTCGAGCTGCCCGGGTACCCCGACGTCGACTTCGACGGCGCCCTCCCGGACGCGACCTGCGTCGAGGAGGCGTGGGACGCCTGGCACCGCGCCGTCGAGGTCGCGGACGACTGCTTCGCCGGCGAGGACCTCGGCCGCGAGGTGCCCTACGACGGCGGCACCGTCGAGGCGCGGGACGTGCTGCTGCACGTGCTCGAGGAGTACGCGCGGCACATGGGCCACGTGGACCTGCTGCGCGAGTGCATCGACGGGCGCACGGGGCTGTAGCCCGCCCTGTGGCGCCGTCCGCGCCCGCGTAGCGTGCCGACCATGACAGGTGTGCGGAGCTTCCTCAGCGGCGTCCTGGTCCTGCTCGCGGTGCTCGCGGCGGTGGTCACGGTGCCCGCGCGGTACGTCGAGGGCACGCTGCTGGACACGGACGCGTACGTCGCGGCGACGGCGCCGCTGGCGGACGAGATCACCACGCAGGACGCGGTGGCCGCCGCGCTGACGGACACGGTCACGGGCCAGATCGACTCCGGGGTGCTCGCCGGGGCGCTGCGGCCGGTCATCGGCGAGGTGGCCGACGTCTTCGTGCGTTCCGACGCCTTCCCACCCGCGTGGGAGGAGGCCGGCCGTCAGGGCCACGCCGCGACGGTGGCGGTGCTGCGCGACGAGAGCGACGTCGTCGACGCCTCCGACGGCGTGGTCACCCTCCCGCTCGACCCGTTCCTGGAGGCCGTCGGGCAGGCGCTGCGCGACCGCGGGCTGCCCGTCCCCGAGGGCTTCGCGACGACGGGTGCGGACGTCGTCCTGTACGCGTCTGACGACCTCGCCACCGCCCAGTCGGCCGTCGCCGTCCTGGATCGGTGGACGCCCTGGGCGCTGCCGGCGACGGTGCTGCTCGCCGTCCTGGCCGCCCTCGTCGCCCGCCCGGGCCGGCGCCTGCGGACCGTCGCCGTGACGGGCGCGCTCGCCGCCGTCGCGATGCTGCTGCTCCTGCTGCTCCTGCCGGAGGCCGTGCAGGCCGCGTTCGCCGGGCTCGACGTGGGCGAGTCGGGGCGCCAGGTGCTGGACGACACCGTCGACGCCCTGCTGGTGCCGCTGCGCGCGCAGCTGTGGTGGGCGTTCGGCGTCGCCGCGGCGGTGGCGGTCGGCGCGGGGGTCGCGGCCGGCGTGGTCCGGCGGGGACGAGCCTCCTGACATCGGCCCCTGCCGCCCGGGC
>NZ_JBHVBO010000122.1:0-12621 GCF_042668085.1 Isoptericola sp. NPDC057391
TAAAAAAACTTAACGAAGGGGGCCGGCTTTCGTTAAGTATAAAGCGCTTGAGGTTGACGAGCTCGCTGAGCACCTCGTCGGAGGTGGTGATGACGCGGGAGTTCGCCTGGAAGCCGCGCTGGGACACGATGAGGTTGGTGAACTCCTGGGAGAGGTCGACGTTGGACATCTCGAGCGCCCCCGACGTGATGGAGCCGAGGCCCTGGTCGCCGGCCGCGCCGACGAGCACGTCGCCGGAGTTCTGCGAGGCCGCGTAGAGGGAGCCGCCGGCCTTCTCGAGGCCGCCGGGGTTGGTGAACGTCGCCAGCGCGACCTGGCCGAGCACCTCGGTGCGGCCGTTGGAGTACCGGCCCACGATCGAGCCGTCGCCGGCGACCGAGTACGAGGTGAGCGACCCCGCGGCGGCACCGTCCTTGCTCTCGACGGCGACGTTCGCGAGCTCGGCGTACGAGGTCACGGCGCCGAGGTCGACGCGCACGCCGCCGACGGCGAGCGCGCCGCCCCCGGTGAGCTTCCCGTCGGCGAAGGTCAGGGCCTGCGGGCCGGCGAGCGCGGCGCCGGTCTCGCCGTCGCGCGCGGACACGGACCAGCCGCCGCCCGTCGCGGTGAAGACGAGGGACATCCGGCTGGACCCGCCGCGCTCGTCGAAGACCTCGACGTCGCGCACGATCTCGGTGCCGTCCGCGGCGTCGGACGGCAGGTTGCCGCCGAGGGTGACGGACGTCGTCGCCTCGGGCGGGACGACGGCGCCGACGGGGATGGTGATCGGGCCGACGGGGCCGCTGGAGCTGATGCGGCCGCCGGTGGCGGTCCAGCCCTGGACGAGGTCGCCGCTCGCGTTCACCAGCCGGCCGGAGCCGTCGAAGCTGAACGCGCCGTTGCGGGTGTAGTACTGCTGGCCGCCCCGCTCGACGACGAAGAAGCCGTCGCCGTCGATCATGAGGTCGGTCGGCACGCCGGTCGTCTGGGCGGCGCCCTGCGTGAACTGCGTGGTGACCGCCGACGTCGTGACGCCGAGGCCGATCTGCGCGGGGTTCGACCCGCCCACCTGCTGGTCGGGGGCGACGCCCGCGGCGACCAGCTGGGACAGCGTGTCCTGGAACTGGGTGCGTGCGGCCTTGTAGCCGGTGGTGTTGACGTTCGCGATGTTGTTGCCTGTCACGTCGAGCATGGTCTGGTGGGCGCGCAGGCCGGAGATTCCGGTGTTGAGGGAGCGGAGCACGATGGTCCTTTCGGGTCAGGCGGCGGGTGAGGCGGCAGGTGAGGCGGCAGGTCGGTCGGCGGGGTCGGGCACGCCGGAGATCCTGTCGAGGTCGACGGCGACGCCGTCGACGGTGACGGTGGGCACGGCGTCCAGGTAGGACACCCCGGTGGCGGTGCCGGTGTGCGCGCCGCCCTTGTCGTCGAGGTAGGACACCTCGCGGCCGATGAGGTCGGCGGCGGCGGAGCGCATCTGCAGGGAGAAGGACTCCTGCTGCGTCACGGTCAGGTCCTCGACCAGGCCCGCCATCGTGTTGAGCGCCTCCATCATGGCGAGCGAGGTCGTCTGGGAGACGATCTCGCTGGTCTCCATGGAGGCGGACGGGTCCTGGTTGCGCAGCTGGGTGACGAGCAGCTCCAGGAAGAGCTCGCTGTCGTACTCCTGCTTGGGCTTGCGCACGGGGGTGTTCGCGTACGTCGAGGACGCCGCCGAGGCGGCGGACGTGGCCGGGGCGGACACGGGGTCGAAGGGCATGGTCTTCCTTCCTCAGACCAGGACGTCGAGGCGCCGGGCGGCGCCCGCCGTCCCGGCGGTCGGTGCGGGTGCGGTGGCGGTCGGGTGGGGCGTGCGGTCCGACGGCGCACCGCGCCGCCCGCCGTCCGCGTGCGGGTCGGCCCCGGGACCGGGCTGGCCGTCGCGCCGCCCGCCGGGGAGGTCGGCCGTCTCGCCCCCGCCCGACGCCGCGGGCGCGGCTCCCGACGGCGCGACCGAGAGGGTCGCCGTGGGGGCGAGCCCCGCGAGGTCGCGCCGGAGGTCGCCGGCGAGGGCGCGCAGCGCGTCGCGGCCGGCGTCGTGCGGGGCGAACAGCTCGATCCGCAGGTCGCCGCCCGCGACGTGCGCCCGCACCGTGACCGGCCCGAGGTGCTCGGGGGTCACGGACAGGGTGAGCACGTGGTCGCCGTCCGCGGCCTGCGCCAGGTGGACCACGGGCCTCGCGACCTGCGCGTGCAGCGAGGGGGGCGTGGGTGGCGGGGACGGCGCGGGGGCCGGCGCGGACGCCGCCGCCGGGGTGGCCGCCGGTGGTGGCGGCACGGCGCCCGCCGCGACGGACGTCGGGGGCGCGCCCGCCGTCGTGGGGTCGTGCGCGCCGACGGTCGCCGGGGCCACGATCGTCGGCACGCCGCCGGTGGCGCCGTCCCGAGGCACGGCCGCGCCGGGGGCGGGCGCGCCGTCGACCGCGACGCCCGCCGCCGTGGTCGGCCCGGCGGTGGCGGGAGTCGCGGTGCCGCCGGTCGCGGTCGGGGACGGACCGGCCGCGGGGGGCGCGGGACCGGACGCGAGCTGGGCGTCGCCGGTCGGGTCGCCCGGTGTCGGGCCGACCGGTGTCGCGCTGCCCGGCGCCGTGGCGCCCTGGGTCACGACGTGCGGAGCGCGCGGCGCCGCGTCGGCGCCACCCGGGGCGGGTTCCGCCGGCGCGCTCCCGGCCGGGGCCGACTGCCCGTCGCCGGGCTCGCCGCCCGTCGATGTCGGCGCGCCCGCGCGCGGCGCCGCGGAGGCGGCGGCGACGGGGCCGGCGGCAAGCGGTGCGGCGGTGAGAGGTCCGCCCGCCTCCCCCGGAAACGGGACCGAGGCGGACGTCGGAGCGCCGCCCTGCACCTCGCCAGGCACCCCGCCAGGCACCTCGCCAGGCACCTGGCCCGGCAACTCGCCCGGAACGACGTCCACGAGCGGGGCGGGGCCGCCGACCACCCCGGGTGCCAGGGCCGCGCCCGGGCCCCCGGCCCCAGGCGCGGCGGTCACGGCGTCGGCCGTCCCGGCCTGCTCGAGCGCGCCGGGCGTCCCGTCGGGACTCGCGGCCGACGGCTCGGCGGTGCGGTGCTCGGCGGTGCGGTGCTCGGCGGTGCGGTGCTCGGCGGCGCGCTGGAGCCCGGGTCCCGCCGGCGCGTGGGTCGCGGCCTCCAGGGCGCGCCGGAACGCGCCGTCGGCGGCACGGCCGCCACCGTCCGGGCGCGCGTCGGCGCCCCGGGCGGGGAGCGCGACGCCGCGCGCCGGCGGCGGCGCGAGAGGGATCGTGGTCATCGTGCTCAGTCCACGACCCGGCGGATGGTGGTGACCCGGTCGTCGGTGATGCTCGCGATCTCGACCGTCCTGCCCGGCTGCGGCGAGTGGATCATCTGCCCGTCGCCCAGGTAGAGGCCCACGTGCCGGCCGCCGCGCTGGATGACGAGGTCGCCGGGGCGGGCCTCGGCCAGCGACGGGATCTCCGTGCCCTCGCGCATCATGTCGCGCGCGACGCGGGGCAGCTTCACCCCGTGCTGGGAGTACGACAGGTACACCAGCCCGGAGCAGTCGAGCCCGCCCTCGGCGAGGCTCTCGCCGCCCCACACGTACGGCGTGCCGAGGTACTTCTTGGCGGTCTCGACGACGGCGTCCCCGGTGCCGCTGGGCGTCCCGGCGGGCCGCGGGGCCTCCGCCCGCGGCGCCGCTCCCGCGGCCGCCGTGCCCGCGCCACCCGCCGTCGTCGTGCCGGACGACGCCCCGGACAGGGCGGGCAGCAGCGACGTGAGGGTCTGCGCGAGCCCGCCCGGCGCGGACGTGGGGCCCGCGCCGGCCGCGGTCTGCAGCGCCGTGGCGAAGTCGGCGGCGCGGGCGGTCGTGCTCGCGCCGGTGCTCGACCCCGTCGTCGCCCCGGTCGACGCCCCCGTCGTCGAGGTCGCCGAGGGCGCGCCGAGCTCCTGCAGGGTGGCGATCTGGGTGCGGATCTCCCCCACGCGGGACAGGGCCTGGGTCATGCTCATGGTCCGGTCGTCCTTCCGGTCGTGCGCCACCCCGTGGTGGCCACCTCGTCGAGCCAGGTCTGCTCCGCCCGCCCTTCGGCGTGGAGCGCGGCGGCGTCGTGCCGCTCCTCGAGCTTCTCCAGCCCCGAGGCCGCCGCGCGGGCGCGCCGGAGCTCGGCGCCCGCGTCGTCGACGTCGCGAGACCGCAGCCGCGCCTCGGCCTCGAGCGCCGCGAACAGGGCGCTCGCCGCGGCGCGGGAGGCGGCGACGGCGGCGAGGGCGGCCGTGCCGTCCACGCGTTCGGGCGACGCCTCGAGCCCGTGCGCGAGCTCGTCGGCCCGCTCCGAGGTGCGTGCCAGGCGGGCGCGCGCCTCCACCACGCGCAGCCGCGCCTGGTCCTCCTCGAGCCGGCGCAGGCGCAGGACGCCCGCGAGCCGGAACCGTCCGGTCATCGCGCCTCTCCTCCGGTCAGGGCCTCGGCGAGGTGCGTGAGCCGTGCCCACGCCTCGCCGGCCGGGGTCCGGTCCGTCATCGCCTGGCGCAGGAACGCGTCGATGTCCGCCTCGTGCTCGAGCGCAGCGTCGACCATCGGGTTGGAGCCCGGCTTGTACGCGCCGATGTCGAGCACGTCCTGCGCCTTGCGTCGCGCGGCCAGCACCGCGCGCAGCGTCAGCGCGACGGACCGCTGCTCCGGGGTCGTGACCCGCGACGCGACGCGCGAGACCGACGCGAGGGCGTCGACGGCCGGGTAGTGCCCGGTCACGGCGATCGCCCGGTCGAGCACCACGTGCCCGTCGAGCACGGAGCGCGCCTGGTCGGCGATCGGCTCGTTGTGGTCGTCACCGTCGACCAGCACCGTGTAGATGCCGGTCACGGAGCCCGTCGCGGCGGTGCCGGCGCGCTCGAGCAGGCCCGCCATGAGGGAGAACGTCGACGGCGGGTAGCCGCGCGTGGCGGGCGGCTCGCCCACGGACAGCCCGATCTCGCGCTGCGCCATGGCCACGCGGGTCAGGGAGTCCATCATCAGCACGACGTGCGCGCCGGCGTCGCGGAACGACTCGGCGATGCGGGTGGCGGTGAAGGCCGCCCGGCGGCGCACCACGGCGGGCTCGTCGGAGGTGGCGACGACGACGACGGAGCGCGCCAGGCCCTCCGGGCCGAGGTCGTCCTCGAGGAACTCCCGCACCTCGCGCCCGCGCTCGCCGACGAGCGCGATGACGGAGACCTCGGCGTCCGTCCCGCGCGTGACCATGGACAGCAGGGACGACTTGCCCACCCCCGAGCCGGCGAAGAGCCCGATGCGCTGGCCGCGGCCGAGCGTGGTGAGGGTGTCGAGCACCCGGACGCCGGTCTGCAGGGGGGTGTCGATGCGGGCCCGGCTCATCGCGGCGGGCGCGTCGCGGTCGACGGGCACGCGGGGTCCCGAGACGACGGGTCCCCTGCCGTCCACCGGGCGGCCGAGCGCGTCGAGCACGCGGCCGAGCAGGCCCGTCCCGGTCGGGACCAGGGCGCCGCGGCCGCGGGTGCGCGCGGGCGTCCCGGCGCCCACGCCCGACAGGCCGCCGAGCGGCATGCAGCGGGCGCGGCCCGCGGCCGTGGCGACCACCTCGGCGTCGAGCGTGCGACCGCCGGCGTCGACGCGGACCAGGTCCCCGACGGCGCAGCGCAGCCCGGCCACCTCGAGGCTCAGCCCCACGGCAGAGGTGACGACGCCGACCCGCTCGGGGCGCGCGGCGTCGAGCAGCGGGTCGAGCAGCGGGGTGAGCAGCGGGTCGAGCCGGGCGTCGGCCTCGGAAACGACCTGGCGCGCGCCCTGGAGGGCGACGGCGCTCACGGGGTCTCACCCCCGGCGTCGGCCAGCTCGGCACGGGCGCGGGCGACCGCCGAGCGGATGCGCGCGTCGAGGAAGCCGTGCTCCAGCTCCGCGACGGCGTCGCCGGGGTCCAGCGTGGCGTCGGGCACGAGGCGCACGGCGTCCGCCCCCGCCTCGGTCAGGAGGCGCACGTCGTCGGGGTGCAGGCGCACGGCGGCCACGGGCTCCTCGACGTGGGCGGTGGCCCGGGCGAGCGCGGCCCGCGCGGCCTGCGGCGGGTCGGCGAGGAAGCTCCCGACCACCGCCTCGGCGAGGTCGAGCGCACCGCGGACGAGCGCGTCGTGCGCCTCGGCCACGACGGGCGCGGTCCGCTCCCCGAGCGCGCGCACGGCCGCGTCGAGCGCGTCGAGCCCCCGGCGGGTGCGCTCGGCCAGCGCAGCCTCGGCCCGGGCGTGCTCCGCCTCGAGGTCGCGGCGCGCGCGGGCGGTCTCCACCTGGGCGGCCCGGAGGCCTGCCGCGTAACCGGCGGCGTACCCGCGCGCCGCGGCGGCCTCCTCCGCCTCCTGCCCGCGGGCGGTGCGCAGGACGGGCAGGTCCTGCGGGACGAAGGTCGCGTCACCAGACAAGCTCGTCCCCCTCCGCGCGGTGGATCGTGATCTTCTCGTCGGCCTCGAGGTCGCGGACGATGCGCACGATCTCGGCGCGCGCCTCCTCGACCTGGCTCAGCCGGACGCCGCCGAGCCCCGCGGTCTCCTCGTCGAGGGCGACGCGGTTGCGCTCGGAGATGTTGGCCGTGATGGCCTCGACGACCGTCGCGCTGCTGCCCTTCATCGCGAGGGCGAGCACCGACATCTCCACGCCGCGCAGGATGGTCTGCACGTCGCGCGCCTCGAACGACGCGATGTCCTCGAAGGTGAGCATCCGCGAGCGCACCTCCTCGGCGAGCTGCGGGTCGCGCGCCTCCAGGCCCTCGAGCACGGCCTTCTCGGTCGCGACATCGGAGCGGTTGATGATGTCCACCAGCGGCTGGACGCCGCCGATGATCTCGACCGGCTGACGCGGGCCGACGCTGGCACCCATCCGGGCACGGAAGTGCTCCGACACGAGCGTCACCGCGTCCTGGGACGCCGTTCCCATCGTGGCCAGCGCCTGCGCCACGTCGGTGCGGTAGTCGTCGGCGAGGCGGGCCAGCACGGCCGACGCGACGCCGGAGCCGAGGTGCGCGAGCACGAGGGCCACGGTCTGGGGGTGCTCCCCGTCGAGCAGGGAGACGATCTGGCCGGGCTCGGTCCCGTCGAGGTACTCGAAGGCCTTGCCCTGCATGCTGGACACCAGCCGGTCCACGACGTCGGCGGCGCGATCGGCGCCGAGGGACGCCTCGAGGAGCCCGACCGCGTAGTCCTTCCCGCCGCGCGGGCGCGGGGCGCCGGACAGGGCCATGTCGTAGAACTCGTCGAGCGCCGCGACGGCCAGGTCCTGGTCCACCACCTGCGTGCGCATGATCTCCGCGGCGACGTCGCTCGCCTCCTCCTCGGAGAACAGGGACATCACGGTGGCGGCGCGCTCCTGGCCGAGCTGCATGAGCACGAGCGCGACCTTCTGGACACCGCGCATGCCCGCCACCTTCGCCTCGGTCTCGGGGCTGAGGGCGGCCTCGGGCTCGGGCTCGGGGACGGCGGCGGGGGCGGCCCCGCGGACCGCCGGGAGCACGGCCGTCACGTCGGCCGCGGGGACTCCGCCGGGAAGGGCGGCGGTGGTGGTCGCGCTCATCGCTGCGCCCCCGCCCGGTCCTCGGCGAGGATCGTCCGCAGGTACTCGGCGGTCTTGTCCGGGTCGGTGGCGGCGAGCGCGTCGACCTCGGCGCGGCGCTGGTCCACGCTCGTGAACCGCGGCGTCGGGGGCAGGATCTCGGGCGGCGCGGGCGCCGGCTCGAGCAGCCCCTCGGGCCCGCCCGGCGGGAGCGCCGCGGGTGCGTCGTCGTGGTCGGGCGCCAGCCCGAGCGGGCCGAACGAGCCGACGTCGACCGTCTCGCGCCGCTCGCGACGACGCCGCGAGCGCGACCGGGCCACGAGGACCAGCACCACGAGCAGCAGGACGCCGGCGACGATCGCCCCGGTGCGGATCAGCTCCGCCCGCTGCGCGGCGGCGGCCTCGTCGGCCGCCGCGGTCAGGGCCGCCTGCGCGGTCTCCGCGGCGGTCGTGTCGAACGGCACGACGGCGACCTCGACCGCGTCGCCGCGCTCCGGGTCGATGCCCGCGGCCGCGGCCACGAGCTCGCTGACGGTGTCGGGGTTGACGTTCGCCGCGGCGTCGGCGTCCAGCGCGACCGAGACCGTCTGGCGGTCGAGCCGCCCGGCGGGGGTGGTGGTGGTCTCGGTGACCTTGTCGATCGCGTTGTTGCGCGTCGTGTCCTCGGAGGTGTAGCCGCTGTCGGCGCCCGCGTCGCCGGGGACGGCGATGTTGTCCGGGCCGAGGGTGCCGGCGCCGGTGCCCCCGGCGCCGGTGTACTCCTCGGACCGGGTCGACTCGTTGAGCACGGGGTCGCCCTCCGGGGACTCGAAGGTCTCGGTGAGCCGCTCCGAGCTGGACCGGTCCATCTGCGCGGTCACGGCGACCGTCGAGGCGCCGGGGCCCACGAGCTTGTCGAGCATCGCCTGCACCTGCGCGGTGACGCGCTGCTCGTACTCGCCCGACTCCCGGTCGGTGGCGCGCGTGCCGGCGCCGACCTCGGACAGCACCTCGCCCTCCGCGTCGACGACGGCGACGTCGGTCGGCGACATGCCGTCGATCGACGCCGACACGAGGTGCACGACGGCCTCGACCTGGTCGTTGCTGAACGTCGCGCCGCGCTCCGGCGCCAGGAAGACCGACGCCGTCGGCGTGCCCTTCTCCTCGGCGAAGACGGTGTCCTTCGGGATGCTGAGCTGCACGCTCGCGGTCTCGACGCCGTCCAGGGCGGAGACGGTGCGCGCGAGCTCACCCTCGAGGGCGCGCTTGTACGTCACGTCCTGCTGGAACTCGCTCGCGGTGACGCCCATGTCGTCCAGCAGCGAGTAGCCGCCCGTGGGCTCGTCGGCCGGCAGGCCGGCGGAGGCGGCCGCGAGACGCTGGGAGTAGACCTGCTCCTGGGGCACCAGCACCGTGGCGCCGCCGTCGGACAGCTCGTAGGGCACGCCCTGCGACTCGAGCTGGTCGACGACCGCGGCGGCGTCCGCGCCCGACATCCCGGTGAACAGGGGCGAGTAGCTGGGGCGTGACAGCCAGGCGACGAGCGCCACGACGGCCACCACGAGGATGGCGAGCGCCAGGAGCGCGAGCGTGCGCTGCGCGATGGTGAAGTCGCGGACCGCGCCGAAGACGCGGCCGAGCGACGACTTGATCTTCTCGGGCATCGTCAGGCCTGCATCCTCATGATCTCGGTGAACGCGTCCACGGCCTTGTTCCGCACGGCCGCGACGAGCTCGAGGGTGGTCTGGGCGCGGGTGGCCGCGACGGTCGCCTGGTGCACGTCCTCGAGGTCGCCCGTGACGGCGGCGACGGCGAGCTCGTTCGCGGTGCCCTGCAGCTGCTGGGTGGAGTCGACGGCGCCGCCCAGGACCTGGGCGAACGCGCTCGCGCCGGCCGCGCCCGTGGACGGGGCGCCGGGCTCGGTCGCGGCGGCGACGTACGACGTGGCGGCGGTGGCCTCGACGGCGGGGACGGACATGATGGGCATCTGGGTCACTTCCCGATCTGCAGTGCTGCTTCGTATGCCGTCTTCGCGCGGTCGATCACCGCGGCGTTGGCCTGGTACCCGCGCTGGGCGAGGATGAGGCTGCCCATCTGCTCGGACAGGTCGATGTCCGGGTACCGCACGTACCCGTCCTCGTCGGCGAGCGGGTGGTCCGGCTCGTAGGTGACACGGCCGTCGGCGCTGCCGAAGGCGGCACCCGCGACGTACGCGCCGGGGTCGTCCTCGCCGCCCTCCGTCGCGAGCACGTACCGGGCGCGGAAGGCCTCGTCGTCGGTGGACCGCACCGTGTTGACGTTCGCCATGTTGTCGGCGACGGCGTCGAGCCACTTGCGGTGCACGGTGAGGCCGGTGCCGGCGATGCCGAGCGCGTCGAACGTCATCTCAGGCCGTCCGCATCGCGGCGCGCAGCGCGGCGGCCTCGCCGCCGACGGCCTGGGTGGCGAGCTGGTAGCGCAGCACGGTGTCGACGTGGGAGAGCGTCTCGGTGTCGAGGTTGACGTTCGACCCGTTGAGCTGGGTCGGCTCCAGCGAGCGCGACACGGCGGGTGCGGCGCGGCCGTCGCCCTCGGCGACCGAGGCGGCCAGGGACTCCTCGAACTGCACGCGCTTCGCGGTGTAGCCGGGGGTGTTGATGTTGGCGACGTTCTCGGCGATCGCCCGCTGGCGGGCGGACAGCCCGTCGAGGGCGCTCTGGAGGGCGAGGGAGGTGACGGAGTCGAACACGGTCGCGGAGTCCCCACGTCGAGTCGGTCGGCCGTCCCATGGCCTGCGAGACGAGCGATCCGTGCTCGTCCTGGACTGTGCTGTGCTCACGGGACCCCTATGCAGGGTGGTCCCGCGTGAGCCGTCGTGGCGGCTCTCGTGCCGGGGGCGACGGCGTCGCTCAGGCCCGCACGTCGAGGTAGGCGGCCGCGGACGTGTCCAGCGCGCGCGGCACCGTCGTCACGGCCCGCGCGTGCCGGCGGTTCTCGGCGAGCGCCCGCCGGAGGTCCTCGACGGTGTCCCCCAGGCGCGCGGCGACGGCGAGAGCGCGGTCGGCCAGCGCCGTGGGCAGGGGCCCGAGGCCGACCGGCGGCTCCCACGTCAGGAGGCGCGCGAGCGCCTCGTCGTCGACCTCGATGCCGCCGGTCTCCGCCATGGCGTCGAGCTCGTCGAGCATCCACGTCCACGCCGCCGTCGTCCCGTCGCGCTCAGGCGACACCGGAGGCACCGCCCGCGCCGTGGCCCGCCGGCAGCTGCTCGGCCGCGAGGCGCCAGGTCTCCTGCAGCGGGACGACGATCTCGACGACCTCGCGCGTGCGGCCGACGTCGCGGTGCACGTTCGCCGTCACGAGCGCCTCGTGCACGTACAGGTAGAGCGCCATGAGGTCGTCCGCCCCGTCCCACGCCCGGGTGTCGAGCGAGCCCATGAGCTCGGCGACGATCGCCTGGGCGTGGACCAGCTGCTCGGAGGCCGCGGCCCACCGCCCCTCGACCTGCGCGGTCTCGGCGCGGCGCAGGTCGAGCACCAGCCGGTCGTACAGCATGGTCAGGAGCCGGGCGGGCGACGCCGTGAGGACGGCGTCGCGCCCGTAGGCGCTCCGGGCGAGGTCGGTCATGACGGTCTCCGGGGGATCCGAGGGCGGGCGGCTCAGTCGGCCTGGGTCGAGGCGGCGAGCGAGGACAGCTGGCCGGTCAGCCACTGCTGCTGCGCGTCGAACTGGGCGAGCGCCACCTCCATGGCCGTGAACTGCGCGGTCAGGCGGTGGTAGCGCTGCTCGAGGCGCACGTCCCACCGGGCGATCTGGTCGTCGAGGCGCTTCGCGGTGGTCTCGCGGCTCTGGATGGAGGTCGTGAGCAGGCCGTCGTACTTGTCGGACAGGGTCGTGGCGGCGTCCTGCACGCGGGTCGCGAGCTCGGCGACCTTGCCCATCGCGCCGTCGGGGTCGGCGGCCAGCGCCGCGGCGAGCTTCTCGGGGTCGAACGTGACCTCGCCGTAGCGGGTGATCTCGACGCCCACCGTGGCGGGCGACTCCCCGTCCACGGGGGACGTGATCGCACCCAGGAGCGCCTGGCGGGCGCTGCGCACGACGGACTCGCCGGCCAGGGTCGCGCCGGTGGTGGAGCCGTCGGAGCCGACGGTCACCTTGGTCTGCGCCGCGATCCGCGACAGCACCGACGCGACCGCGTCGACGAGCTCGCGGACCTTGGTCGTCCGCGCCTCGGAGTCCTCGGCGACGGTGACGGTGACCGGCTCGGCGCCGGCGCGTGCGACGGTGATGTCGACGCCGGGCAGCAGGTCGGTGAGGGTGCGGGACGACGACGTGACGGTCTGCTCGGCCGCGGTGCCGGCCCACAGCCGGACCGAGGTGTCGGCGGCAGCGGTGACGGTGGCGGCGCCGGGCGCGGCGAGCAGGTCGGTCGCGGTGCCGGCCGCGACGTCCGCCGCGGTGCCCGCGTGGAAGGAGAACGCGTGCCCGGTGCCGGTCTCGCGGGCGGTGAGCTGCAGCCGGTACAGGGGCTCGCCGGTGCCGGCGTCGGTGCCCGCGGCCACCTTGACGGCCGTGACGCCGGCGTCCGAGCGGTTGATCGCGGCGGCGACGTCGTCGAGCGAGGCCGACGCCGCGGTGATCTCGGTGCGCTCTCCCGCCGCGTCGGTGAGCGTGAACGTGGTGCCGGGGGCCGTCGTCAGCGCGGCGGTCACGGACTTCTGCGCGGCCGCGACGGTGTCGACGACGACGTCGACGCTGCCCGCGCTCGCGCCGGCGCGCGCGGCGACGGCCACGGCGTCCGACGACGCGGTGCCCGTGAAGAGCGCGAGCGCGCCGGAGGTGGTGAGGTCCTTCGCGGCGGTCGCCAGCGCGGCGATCCGGGAGTTGAGGTCCTGCAGGGCGGTGATCTCCGCCCGCTCGGCCTTGACCTTGCTCGCGAGCTGCTGCTGCGGGACGGCCTCGACCTTCATGAGCTGCTCGACCAGCGCGGCGGTGTCGATGCCGCTGGCCAGGCCGGTGAAGGAGATGCTCACGGGTCGCCTCCGGGCGCGTGGGATGACGGGAGGAAGAGGAGGGGGCTGGGCCCGCGGGTCGGGCCGGACGGCACCCGGCGGCCGGGACGACGG
>NZ_JBHVBO010000123.1:0-12565 GCF_042668085.1 Isoptericola sp. NPDC057391
AGCGTGCGCTCGCGCCCGAGCACCTCGAGCGACTCGAAGAGCGGGAGGCCGACGGTGCGGCCGGTGACGGCGACGCGCACCGGGGCCTGCGCCTTGCCGAGCTTGAGGCCGTGCCGCTCCCCCACCGCCGTGACCAGGTCCTTCAGCGGCTCCGCCTCCCAGGTCCCGAGGTCCGCGAGCGCCGCGCGGGCGTCGACGAGCAGCTCGGCCGCGCCGGCCTTCATGGCCTTGGCCCAGGAGCGCTCGTCGTCGACGGGCTCGTCGAGGAAGAGGAAGTCGACGTTGTCCGTGATGTCGGCGAGCAGCGCGACGCGCGACTGCGCGAGCGGGGCGACCCTCGCGAACGCGGCGGCGTCGTACTGTTCCTCGGTCCACGGCGCCCTCGGGGCGTGCAGCCACGGGTCGACGGCGGCGACGAACTCCTCGACGCTCAGCATCCGGATGTACTCGCCGTTGAACGACAGCAGCTTCTTGACGTCGAAGAACGCCGAGGCGCTGTTGACGTCCTCGATGCGGAACCGCGCGACCAGCTCGTCGAACGGCAGGATCTCCTCGTCGTTGCCCGGCGCCCAGCCGAGCAGCATGAGGTAGTTGACCATCGCGTCGGGCAGGTAGCCCTCGGCGAGGTAGTCCTCGAGCGCCACCTTGTCGCGCCGCTTCGAGAGCTTCTGGCGCTTCTCGTTGACGATGACGGGCAGGTGCGCCCACGTGGGCGGCTGCGCGCCGAGCGCCTCCCACAGCAGCTGCTGCTTGGGGGTGTTCGGCAGGTGCTCCTCGCCGCGGATGACGTGCGTGATGCCCTCGTCGAGGTCGTCCACGACGTTCGCCAGGAGGAAGACGGGCGAGCCGTCCCCGCGCGCGACGACGAAGTCCTCCATCGCGGAGTTCGGGAAGGACGGGTTGCCGCGGATGAGGTCGACCACCTGGGTCTCGCCCTCGTCGGGGGTGCGGAAGCGCAGCGCCCGGCCCGGCTCGTAGTCGAGGCCGCGGTCGCGGCAGAAGCCGTCGTAGCCCGAGTGCGCGTTGCCGGTGCGGGCGGCGACGTCGTCGCGGGTGCAGTCGCAGTAGTACGCGCGCCCCGCCTCGTGCAGGCGGGCGGAGGCCTCGCGGTGCTTGTCGACGTTCTGCGACTGGAAGTACGGGCCCTCGAACGTCGGGTCCTCGGCGTGCATGCCGAGAGCCGCGAGGGCGTTCAGGATGCCGTCCACCCACTCGGGCTTGTTCCGCGCCGCGTCGGTGTCCTCCACGCGCAGCACGAACGTGCCGCCCTGCTGCTTGGCCACCGCCCAGTTGAACAGCGCCGAGCGGGCGCCGCCCACGTGGAACATGCCCGTCGGGGACGGGGCGAAGCGGACACGGACGGCGGAGGAGCCAGCTGCGGGGATCACGGGGTCCAGCGTAGTTCGCCGTGGACAGGCCGCGGCCCGGTGCCCGGGACGCCCCGTCCGATTCCCGCCGGACCTCCTGCGTCGACCGCCCTAGCGTCGAGGCATGACCACGACCCCGTCCGTCCGCGAGCACTCCGGCGAGCGTGCCGATCAGCACACCGGCCAGCACGTCACGGTGGACCCCGCGATCCTGTACTTCGGCACGCCCGTGGTGCTGCTCAGCACGGCCAACGAGGACGGGACGACGAACCTGATGCCCATGTCGTCCGTGTTCTGGCTGGGGCGCAGCGCCGTGCTGGGCATCGGCGCCCGCAGCCAGACAGCCGCGAACCTGAGACGGCGCCCGGAGCTCGTGATGAACCTCGCGTCGCCGCCCAACGTGGCCCACGTGGACCGCCTCGCCCTCACGACCGGCCGCCCCGACGTCTCGCCGTGGAAGACCCGCGCGGGCTACGTGCACGTGCCGGACAAGTTCGGCGCCGCGGGGCTGACGCCGCTCAGCTCCGCGACGGTGCGCCCGCAGCGCGTGGCCGAGTGCCTGGTGCACCTGGAGGCCGTGGTCCGGGAGGTCCGGCCGCTCGGCTCGCGCCCCGGCGACGACCCGGAGGCCGCGCGGCAGCTCGCCGTCGAGGCGCACGTGACGCGGGTGTGGGTCGACCCGGCGATCCGGCTGGCGGGGCACCCCGACCGGATCGACCCCGACCTGTGGCGGCCGCTGGTCCTGAGCTTCCAGCGGTTCTACGGCCTCGGCGCCGAGGTGCACCCGTCCCGCCTGGCCGGCATCGACGAGGACCGCTACCGCGAGGCGCGGACGGCGTCGTGACCGGCGCGCACGCGCCCTACGGCACCGGCGCGCACGCGCGCCACGGCGAGCGCCACGGGCGCGGCGAGGTCCGGGTTCGGCAGGTCGTCGACGGGCCACCACCGCACGTCGAGCGACTCGTCGCTCACGGCGTGCCGGGCGCCGTCGGGCGCGACGGCGACGAAGCGCACGTCGAGGTGGTGGGCCTCGCCGTCGGGGCCGCAGAACGGGACGGCGTGCTCGTCCAGGTGCACGGGCACCGGGTCGAGGTCGACCTCCAGCCCGGACTCCTCGACGGCCTCGCGGCGCGCGGCCCCGGCCAGCGTCGCGTCGCCGGGCTCGAGGTGCCCGCCGAGCTGGAACCACCGGCCCGCCTTGGCGTGCAGGGTCAGCAGCACGCGCGACGCGTCTGCCGACAGCACCACCGTGGACGCGGTGACGTGGTCCGGGCGGCACGTGCGCAGCACGCCGTCCGGGTGGGCGTCGAGGTGCGCGACGAACCGGTCGCGCAGCGCGCGCTGCCCGTCGCCGGCCGCGGGCATGCGCCGCAGCACCTCGCGGGCGTCGGCGCCCGCGCCGTCGGGTCGCACGCTCAGTCGCGGCGGAACACGGGGTTGGCGAGGACGCCGATCCCCTCGACCTCGCACTCCACGCGGTCGCCGTGGTCGATGCGACCCACCCCGGCCGGCGTGCCGGTGAGGATGACGTCCCCGGGGAGCAGGGTCATCGCCTTGCTGATGTACGACACGAGGAACGGCACGTCGAAGACCATGTCCGCCGTGCGCCCGTCCTGCTTGAGCTCGCCGTTGACGCGGGAGCGCACGGCGACGTCCTCGGGGTCCAGGTCGGTGTCGATCCACGGGCCCAGCGGGCACGAGGTGTCGAAGCCCTTGGCGCGGGCCCACTGGCCGTCGGTGCGCTGCGCGTCGCGGGCGGTGACGTCGTTGGCCACCGTGTAGCCCAGGATGTACGAGCGCACGTTCTCCGGCTCCACGTCCTTGGTGACCTTGGAGATCACGACGGCGAGCTCGGCCTCGTAGCTGACCTCGCGCGTGAACTCGGGCAGCACCACCGGGTCGTCGGGGCCGACGACGGCGGTGTTCGGCTTGAAGAACAGCAGCGGCGTGGCCGGCACCTCGCCGCCCATCTCCTTGGCGTGGTCGGCGTAGTTCTTGCCGACGGCGACCACCTTGGAGCGCGGGATCACCGGGGCGAGCAGCCGGACGCCGTCGCCCAGCTCGATCCGCTCCCCCGTCGGCATGGCCGGCATGTAGAGCGGGTCGCCGCCGAGGACGGCGAGGAACGTCTTGTCGCCCTCCTGCTGGACGAGGGCGAAGCGGGGGTCGTCTCCGGTGGTGAATCTCGCGATGCGCACGCGCCCAGGTTACGCGGGGCGCGTGCCCCGCACGGTCCGGTGCCCGTCAGGCGCGGGCGAGGACCTCGCCGTGCAGGATGGCGAACCAGCCGTCGGGCGCCTGGGCCCACGCCTGCCAGTCCTGCGCGATCTGCTCGAGCGCGACGTCGTCGGCCAGGCCGGACTCCTTGGCCTGCACGGCGAAGTTGGACTCCACGCAGCGCTCCGCCCACAGCTCGCCCCACCACTGGCGGTCGGTGGGGGTGGCGTAGCACCACGACGACGCCGAGGGCACGATGCCGTCGAGCCCGGCCTCCTGCACCCACGACATGAGGCGGCGGCCGGCGTCGGGCTCGAACCCGTACGCGTGCGTGACCTCGTGGTACAGCTCGTTCCACTCGGTCAGACCGGGCGTCTCGGGGTACCAGGCCATGCCCGCGTAGTCGGCGTCGCGCACCGCGACGAGCCCGCCCGGCTTCGCGACGCGCTTCATCTCGCGCAGCGCGGCGACCGGGTCGGACAGGTGCTGCAGCAGCTGGTGCGCGTACACGACGTCGAACGAGTCGTCGTCGAACGGCAGCTCGTAGGCGTTGGCCTGCTCGAAGCGGACGTTGGCGTAGCCCAGGGCCGCGGCGTGCTCGCGCGCCGCCTCGAGCACCTTGGGGCTGGCGTCCACGCCCACGACCTCGCCGCCGGCGAGGATCCGGCCGAGGTCGGCGGTCACCGTGCCGGGGCCGCAGCCGACGTCGAGCAGCGACATATCGTCGCGCAGGTGCGGCAGCAGGAAGCCGGCCGAGTTCTGGGCCGTGCGGCTGCGGTGCGAGCGCAGCACCGACTCGTGGTGGCCGTGCGTGTACGACTCGGACTCCTTGCTGGGCACCGTGTGGTGGGTGCTGGGTGCCTCGATCGCGTCGTTGAGGTCGGCACCGGCGGGTTCGGGGTCGCCCTGGGGTGCGGGCTCCGCGCTGAGGTCACTCATGCTCCTACCGTAGTGACCGCGCGGCCCGCAAGCCGCGGCGTTCTCACGCACCGGGACGACGCGCACCACCGCGCGGTGGCATCATCGCGCCATGACCGCGGCCACAGGCGCGCCGACCTCCCGCCTTCGGGCCGGCGTGCGCGCGGGCCTGCGCCGTCTCGCCGGCGGTCCGGGCCGCGTTTCGGGCGTCGACGTCGCCCGCGGGATCGCCGTCCTGGGCATGTTCACCGCCCACGTCGGCGTGACGACGCCGGACGCCGGGCCCGCCTGGTGGCTGCTCCACCTGTCGCACGGGCACTCCTCGATCCTGTTCGCGCTGGTGGCCGGCGTGTCGGTCGCGATCGTCTCGGGCGGGCCGCGCCCGCTCGACGGCGACCCGCTGCGGCGGGCCCGGTTCCGCCTGCTCGTCCGTGCCGCGCTGCTGCTGGTCGTCGTCGCGCTGCTGGACCTCCTCGGCACGCGCGTCGCCCTCATCCTCGGCTTCTACGCCTGC
Organism: Isoptericola sp. NPDC057391; assembly: GCF_042668085.1. Classification (NCBI taxonomy): domain Bacteria; kingdom Bacillati; phylum Actinomycetota; class Actinomycetes; order Micrococcales; family Promicromonosporaceae; genus Isoptericola; species Isoptericola sp. NPDC057391. The sequence continues at coordinate 5,017 of NZ_JBHVBO010000123.1, forward strand.
TACTTCGCGCTCACGCTGCCCTTCCTGCGCTGGCGGCCCCCGCGCCTCCTCGCCCTCGCCGCGGTGGTCGCGCTCGTCGGGCCGCTGCTCGCGTACTGGGGGCCGGAGGCGCTCGCGCGGGCCGGGCTGCGCCTGCCCCGCGACGGCTCCGGCGCCGTCACGGACTTCGTGCTCACCGGGCACTACCCGGCGATCGTCTGGATGGCGTACGTCCTCGCGGGCATGGCGATCGGGCGCTGCGACCTGCGCTCGCCGCGCCTGCGCCGCGGGCTCCTGCTGGGCGGGCTGGCCGCCTGGGCCGCGTTCTCGGTGCTGTCCGGCGTGCTCGTCGGCCGGGCCGGCGGCGAGGAGGCCGTGGCCGAGCAGGTCATGGCGCGCCAGTCCGTCGACGGTGCCCCGTTCCCCTGGGACTCCCCGTGGCCCGGCGCCGCGGGGCTGCTCCTCGACGGCCCGCACGACGACACGACGATCGAGGTCCTCGCGTCGGGCGGGTTCGCGGCGGCGGTCGTGGGCCTGTGCCTGTACGCCGGCCGGGTCGGGCGGTGGGCGCTGGCCCCGCTGGCCGCGGTCGGGTCGATGGCGCTGACCGTCTACTCGCTGCAGATCGTCGCCATCTGGCACTGGGACCTGCTCGGGTCCACCACCAACGGCCCGCTGCTCGTGATGGTGCTGGTCACCCTCGCCGCCGCGACGGCGTGGCGGTTCCTGCTCGGCCGCGGTCCCCTCGAACGTCTGGTCGGCGCCGTCAGCGACCGCGCCGTGGGGCCGCCGACGGCACGGTCGTGAGCCCCAGGGGGTGCGCCTCCAGGGCCGCCAGCACGTCCGTCGCGTCGAACGCCTCGGCCGGGCCGAGGGCGCCGGCGCCCCGGTGCCGTCCGTCCAGGAGCCGGACGACGCCCTCCGCGAGGATCGGCGCGGAGACGGCGTAGATGTCGTGGCCCGTCACGGCCAGCCCGCGCGTGACCGCGCCGCGGCGCACGGCGACGTCGACGACGAACCGCTGGGACGACCGCTCCCCGTCGGTCGGGGGCGGCGGCGTCCGCTCGTCGCGGAGCTCCTCGAGAGGCCCGGAGGTGAGGTACGAGGTGAGCTCGCCGACGGCGAGGTGTCGCGTGACGGTGAGGACCTCCGAGAACGGCTGCTGGACCACGGGCTGCTCGCCCAGCGGCGCGGGGAACGGCCACCGGCCCGTCGGCGCGGGGTCGGCGAGCGGCACGAGCCGGCCGCCGCGGACGACGAGGCGGGTCGCGGTGTTCCGCTCCCCGGTGACGCGGGTGCCGGCCGTCGGCCACCAGTGGTCCAGCCCGACGGCGACCTCGACGGCGTCCGCGTCGCGCTCCCCCTGGAGGGCGGCGGTGACGAGCAGGTCGGCGAGCCCGCCGTAGAACGCCATGGCGGGCACGACGGCAACGCCGGCGGCGCGGGCAGGGGCGTCGAGCTCCTCGTACAGCAGCCGCACCGCGGGCTGCTCGGCGGTGACGTCGAGGTAGTGCGCGCCGGCCGCCACCGCCGCGCCCGCCAGCGGCCGCGCGGTGTCGAGGAAGGGGCCGGCGCAGTTCACCACCACCGCGACGCCGTCCAGGGCGGCGCGCAGCGCGGCGGGGTCGTCCGCCCTCGCCGTCCGGACCTCGAGCCCGGGGTACCGCGCCGCGACCCCCGCGAGCCGCTCGGCGCTACGGCCGGCGAGCACGGGCGCCAGTCCGCGCCGGACCAGCTCGTCGACGACGAAGGCGCCCGTGTGACCGGCGGCTCCGTAGACCAGCACTGCCCCGCGTGTCGTCATGCGCCGATCCTGCCGCACGCACGCCCCGGGTGTCAGAGGGTGACGGAGCCCTGGATCGTCGTGACCGCGGCGCCGCCGACCCACACGGTGTCGTCGTCGTCGCGGCGCACGTGCACGCGGCCGCGGCGCCCGAGGGCCGTGCCCTGCGAGGCGACGTACGAGGGCGGCAGCAGGCCGCCCGCGAGCCACTGCCCGAGCCCGGCGTTGAGGCTCCCGGTCACCGGGTCCTCGGGGACGCCGATGTCGGGCACGAACGCGCGCACCTCGACCGCGGCGTCGGACTCGCCCGGCTCGTAGGTGCCGACGACGCCGATCTTCAGGCCGCCGAACGCGGCGAGGTCCGGCTCGACGGCGAGCACGGCCGCGGCGTCGCGCAGGCGGGCCGCGACCCAGCCGGGCCCGTTGTCCACCCAGGCGGCGTCGACGATGTCGGCCACGCTGACGCGCAGGCCCTTCGCGATCGCCGCCAGGTCCTCGGGGCCGACGGTTCCCGACCGCCGCAGGGGCGGCGCCGCGAACGCGAGCCGGCCGGCGCCCGCGTCCCGGCGGACCGTGACCAGGCCGACCCCGCACTCCTGCACGACATCGCCCTCGCCGACCGCGCTCTGCGGCACCCCGCCGGCCTCGAGCCAGGCGTGCGCCGTGCCGAGCGTGGGGTGCCCGGCGAACGGCAGCTCGCCGCCGGGCGTCCAGATCCGCACGCGGTAGTCGGCGGCGGGGTCGGTCGGGGCGAGCAGGAACGTCGTCTCGGACAGGTTGGTCCACCGCGCGAAGGCGGCCATCTGCGCGTCGTCGAGGTCGTCGGCGTCGTGCACCACGGCCACCGGGTTGCCGGTGAGCGGGCCGGTGGCGAAGACGTCGACCTGGCGGAAGTCGTAGGTGTGCGGCACGAGTCACACGCTAGCCCCGGCAGGGGCGTGCTCGCCGCGCTCGTACCCTGGTGGGGTGCACGCGACGACCCTCCACGACCCGGCGGCCCCCGCCGACGTCGTCGTGCCGCGCGACGACTGGGAGCCACGGGCCGCCGCGCACGCCGCCCGTGCGGACGCGCTGACGTCGGTGTGGCGCGAGGCCCGCGACCGCGGCGCGAAGCACGCGATCGAGGACTTCCTGTTCACGTACTACCCGACGCGCGTGAGCCACCTGCGCCGGTGGCACCCCGGCCCGGGCGTGGTCCTCGCGGACGCCGCCGGGCACGCCGGGTGGCGCTGGTACCGCGAGGTGGCGCTGCCGGGCAACGACGGCGGTGCGCGCGGCACGGGCGCGACGCTCGACGTCGACGCGTTCGTCGCCGACCGCGGCGACACGGTCCGCTACGTGCGCGCGCTCGTGTCGGCCACCGCGGGCCGCCCGGGCACGTTCGGCTGCTTCGGCCTGCACGAGTGGGCGATGGTGTACCGCGACCGCGCGGCGGGGCGCGACCACCGCCATCCGCTGCCCCTGCGCCTCGGCCACGACGGCACGGACGCCGTCGTCGAGTCGCACCGCATCGGCTGCTCGCACTTCGACGCCTACCGGTTCTTCACGCCCGAGGCCGCCGGCCGCAACCAGCTGCGCCCCACCCGCGAGCGCCAGCCGGCCATGGAGCAGCCCGCCTGCCTGCACGCCGGGATGGACCTGTACAAGTGGGCCTTGAAGCTCGGCCCCGCCGCGCCGGGCGACCTGCTGCTCGACGCGTTCGAGCTCGCCCGCGACATCCGGTACACCGACATGGCGGCCGCGCCGTACGACGTCTCGTCGTACGGCGTCGAGGCCGTGCCGATCGAGACGCCGGAGGGCAAGGCAGAGTACGTGCGCCGGCAGCGCGGGTTCGCCGCGCGCGGCCAGGAGCTGCGCGCCCGCCTGGTCGCCGTCTGCGACCGTCTCCTGGCGGACGTCGAGGGCTGACGGTCAGTCGGAGACCATCCCGCTGACCAGCGCGCGCCAGGTCACGGGCCCGACGACGCCGTCCACGAGGACCCCGAACGCGGACAGCGCCCGCTGGAACTCGCGCACCGCGCTCTCCGTCCTCGGCCCGAAGACCCCGTCGACCACGAGGTCGACGTCGATCCGGACGTCGAGCTCGGACTGCGCCCCGCGGACGGCGTGACCGCGGCTGCCGAGGCGTACGGTGACGACGATCGCGCCCCAGGTCCTGGGCCCGACGACGCCGTCGACCTCGAGGCCGAAGTCGCGCTGGGAGGCGCGCACGGCGGCCTCGGTGAGGGGGCCGAACTTCTCGTCCACCTCGAGGTCGTGGCCGTGCTCGTTGAGCAGGTGCTGCAGCGTGCCGACGGGGTGGAACCGGTCGCCGGGACGGACGACCGGCCAGGGGTCGAGGGCCTTGCTCGTCGTGACGGACATCGCCGCCTCCTTCGTGGGGCCGGGCCGGGCAGGTCGTCGCCCTGGGAAAGCCTGGCGCCCTCGCGGGAAGGGAGCGCGGCATGCTGGGCCAGATACGTCGGCCGGATCCGTCGGCCGGCGGCGCCGTGCGGTGGCGTAGGTCGACGGTGTCAGCCGGCCCGGCGCGCCCGGAGCGCGGCCTGGGCGTTGCGGTTGGTGCACGCGGTGGAGCAGTACCGCCGCGAGCGGTTGCGCGACAGGTCCAGCACCAGCCCCTGGCAGTCCGCGTCGGCGCAGACGGCGAGGCGGGAGTGCTCGTCGTCGCGGATGACGTCGATCATCGCCATCGCGGTCTCGACGACGATGCGCGTGGCGAGCGGGGCGTCGTCGGCGGTCGCGTGGACGTGCCAGTCCTCCCCCGAGTGGCGTACGAGGCGCGGGTGGACCGGCACGCCGGCGAGCAGCTCGTTGACCAGGCCCGCCGCCTCGTCGCGGTCGGCGAGCAGCAGGGCCCGCAGGCGCGGCCGCAGGGCGCGCACCTGGGCGAGCTCCTCGGCGGTGCCGTCCCGACGCCCCGTGTACTCGTGCTCGCGGAAGAACCTCTCCAGGTCGGCGGGCGTCTCCAGCGTCTCGGGCGGCTCGCCGGAGTTCACGAGGGCGACGGCCGACCGGAGCTCCGCCACGGTGTCATGAGCGAACGGCATGTTGACACGTTACTCCACCTGGCCGTAGCGTCATGAGCCATGGCAGAGATGACGCATGACAGCGCCACGGCGACGCGCGCCGGCCTCGGCACGGGCCTCGCCCTCGCGGTCGTCTCCGCCGTGACGTTCAGCCTCTCCGGCCCGCTCGCCGCCGGGCTCTTCGCCACCGGCTGGAGCCCGGGCGCCGTCGTCCTGGTGCGGGTCGCGGTCGGGGCGCTCGTCGTCCTGCCGTTCGGCGTCGTCGCCCTGCGCGGCGACTGGTCCCCCGTGCGCCGCAACGTGCGGCTGCTGCTCGGCTACGGCGCGCTCGGCGTCGCCGCGACGCAGTTCTGCTACTTCGCCGCCGTGCAGCACATGCAGGTCGGCCCCGCGCTGCTCATCGAGTACTCCTCCCCCGCCGCCGTGGTCGCCTGGCTGTGGCTGCGGCACGGGCAGCGCCCCGGCCGGACGACGCTCGCCGGCATCGCGCTCGCCGCCGCAGGCCTCGTCCTCGTGCTCGACCTCGCCGGCGCCCGGCTCGACCCCGTCGGCGTCGCGTGGGCGCTCGGCGCGATGGTGGGCGTCTCCGCGTACTTCCTGCTCAACGCCCGCACGGACACCGGGCTGCCGCCGCTGAGCCTCGCGGCGGGCGGGCTCGTCGTCGGCGCCGCCCTGCTCGGGCTGCTCGGCGCCGTCGGCGTCATGCCGCTGACCGCGTCCGCCGACCCCGTTCTGCTCGCCGACGCCGTCGTGCCCGCCTGGGCGGTGCTCGCCGCCCTCGGCGTCGTGACCGCCGGCGTCGCCTACGTCACCGGCGTCGGGGCCGGACGGCGCCTCGGCGCGCGGCCCGCGTCGTTCGTCGGCCTCCTCGAGGTGGTCAGCGCCGTCTTCTTCGCGTGGGTGTTCCTGGGCGAGCTGCCCCGCCCCGTCCAGCTCGTCGGCGGGCTGCTGGTGCTGGCGGGGGTGGTCGTCGTGCAGCAGGGCGAGGCCGCGACCCGCCGCACGCCGCCGACGATCAAGGCGACGACCGACCCGGCCGGAATGCCGTAGGTCGCGGCGGGCGCCGGCTGGGAGGATCACCGCATGTCCCGCGTCCTCGCCGCCACCCCGTCCGAGCCCGTCGTCGTCCCCGCGCAGGTGCGCCTGCTCGCCGCCGGCGACGACGTCACGCCCGTGTGGCGCAACGAGCTCGGCGGCCTCACGTTCCGCCTCTCGGCACCCGGCGAGACGACGCCGGTCGGGATCGCCACCGGCGACCGGTACGTCAAGTGGGTCCCCGCCGGCACGCCCGAGCTGGACCTCGACGCCGAGGCCGAGCGGCTCGCCTGGGCGGGACGCTTCACCCCGGTGCCGCGGGTGCTCGACCGCGGCACCGACGACGACGGCGCCTGGCTGCTCACCGCGGGCATCCCGGGCCGGTCGGCCGTCGACCCGCGCTGGCTGGCCCACCCGGACACGGCGGCGCGCGCGATCGGCGCCGGCCTGCGGGCGATGCACGACGCCCTCCCGGTGGACGACTGCCCGTTCTCGTGGGGCGTGGACGACCGGGTCGCTCGCCTCTCCCCCGACGCCCGCGCCCGCGTGGGCGACGTGCCCGCCGTCGACCGGCTCGTCGTGTGCCACGGCGACCCGTGCGCCCCCAACACCCTGCTGGACGACGGCGGGCGCTGGACCGCGCACGTCGACCTCGACGCGCTCGGCGTCGCCGACCGCTGGGCCGACCTCGCGGTGGCGAGCTACAGCCTGGAGTGGAACTACGGTGACGGCCACGAGCCCGCCTTCTTCGACGGCTACGGCATCGCGCCCGACGCCGAGCGCATCGCCTTCTACCGGCGCCTGTGGGACCTCGGCTGACCCACCCGGCCGGTACGGGGAACCCCGTACCGGCGACCGTGCAGATCACGGTCAGATGACGCGGTTCCCCTGATGTGCGGACGGGACCGACGCCGTAGCGTCGAATTTGTCCGGTTCCCGAACGAACATTCCGTACGAACACAGGAGAAGCAACGATGCGTCTTCGTTCCACCCTCCTCGCCGCGGCCGTCGGCGTGGCCGCTCTCCTCGCGCCGCTCGCCGCGGCGCCGGCGGCGTCCGCCCACGGCTGGGTGACCAACCCGCCGAGCCGCCAGGACCTGTGCGCCAGCGGCACCCTGTCCTTCGACTGCGGCGGCATCAAGTACGAGCCGCAGAGCGTCGAGGCCCCCAAGGGCTCGATGCAGTGCTCCGGCGGCAGCGGCTTCGCCATCCTCGACGACGAGTCGAAGCCGTGGCCCCGCACCACGATCGGCTCCAGCGTGACGATGAAGTGGCAGATCACCGCGCGCCACTCCACCTCGACGTGGGAGTACTTCGTCGACGGCGTGCTGCACCGCACGTTCGACGACAAGGGCGCGCGGCCCGAGGCCGTCGTGAGCCACACGCTGGAGAACCTGCCGGCCGGCGACCACACCATCCTCGCCCGCTGGAACGTCGCCGACACCGTCAACGCGTTCTACGCCTGCGTCGACGTGACGGTCGACTCGGACGGCTCCGTCGAGCCGACCGACCCGCCGGTAGACCCGAGCGACCCGCCGGTCGAGCCGGGCGAGTGCGAGGACGCGGCCTGGAACCCGTCGTCCGCCTACACGGGCGGCACGAAGGTCTCCTACGAGGGCCGCGCGTACCAGGCCAAGTGGTGGACCCAGGGCGACACCCCGTCGTCCTCGGCCGGCGAGTGGGCGGTCTGGACCGACCTCGGCGCCTGCTGACACCCGCCACGTCC
>NZ_JBHVBO010000124.1:0-12491 GCF_042668085.1 Isoptericola sp. NPDC057391
GTGCTCGCCGCGCGGGCGGGCTCCGAGATCCGGCCGGACACAAGAACGGGCATCGCTCTCCGGGGAGCGATGCCCGTCCGTGGCAACCCGTGTCAGGCGGGTCCGGAACGCAGGAGGCCCGGATCCTCCGGGGCCATCACGCCCAGGATCCTGTTGAGATCCTCGACCGAGGCGAACTCCACGGTGAGACGTCCCTTCGTCTTCCCGATGCTCACCTTCACACGCGTCTCGAAACGGTCAGCAAGCCGCGTCGCGAGCTCGTCCATCGCCTCGCTGCGCTGGCCCGCGCGCGGGGCGCGGCGGGTCGGAGCATCGGTGTCGCCGCTGGTCAGCAGCGTGACGATCTCCTCGGTGGCTCGCACCGACAGGCCCTCGGAGACGATCCGCTGAGCGAGTCGCTCGATCTCCGCGCCGTCGCTGAGCGAGAGAAGGGCGCGTGCGTGACCCGCCGAGAGCACACCCGCAGCGACCCGTCGCTGCACGAGCGGCGGCAGCTTGAGGAGGCGCAGGGTGTTGGAGATCTGCGGACGCGACCTGGCGATTCGCGTCGCCAGCTCTTCGTGGGTGCACCCGAAGTCGTCCAGCAGCTGACGGTAGGCGGCCGCTTCCTCGAGCGGGTTCAGCGCCGCCCGGTGCAGGTTCTCCAGGAGCGCGTCCCGCAGCATGTCGCTGTCGTCGGTCTCGCGAACGATCGCCGGGATTGTCTCGAGGCCGGCCGCCTGGCTCGCACGCCACCGTCGCTCACCCATGATGAGCTCGTAGTGCTCGGCGTCGGAGGGATCGGGTCGCACCACGATCGGCTGTAGCACGCCGATCTCGGTGATCGACGCGACCAGCTCGTCGAGCTCGCCGTCGTCGAAGACGGTCCGCGGCTGCCAGGTGTTCGGACGGATCGACTCGACGGGGATCTCCGCGAACCGCGCGCCCGGCACGGGCTTCAGTTCCGTTTCACGTGAAACGACGTCGGTGTCCTCGATCTGCGGCGCCTCCTCCGCGGCAACCTGCCCGGGAGCGCCCTCGCCCTCGTCCGTGCCGTTCCGCTCGGACGCCGCACCGGTGACGTCGTCGACATCCGGGATCTCGATGCTGGTGATCAGGCCCAAGGAGAGCCCGTCCGCGCCCAGCGAATCCTCCGCGCCCCGATCCGCAGCGTCCCGAGCGTCGGCATCCGCCGAGCCGGCGGGGGCATCGGCCAGGACCGACGTGGGAGCAGCCGAGGTAGGCGTCTTCGCCTGCGTCTCCCCGCCCGTCCGGATGCTCAGGCGGCCACCTGCGATGGCGGAGTCCCACGAGGCGGAGCGGCGGGAGGCGCGCCCGGCGTCGTCGCCGTTCTCCCCGGAGGGCCGGTCCACGCCCACCGTGGCGACTGCGCTGCCGCCGTCGGTCGAGTCGCGTCCTTCGCCCGCAGGGAAGAAGACATCCACCGGACGATCGCCCTCGGGCCCGGACGGGATCAGCGCGCCGAGCCCGCGACCCAGACCACGCTTCTTCTGACTCATGCTCCAGCCTCCTGAACCATCCGGCTCCGCGCTCCCCTGCTCGTCCTGACGAAGTTACCGCCCTGCCCCCGCACCGACGGGGAACCGTCCACATCTCTCCTGCGAGGCGCCCCGACGTGCGCCGTCGCGGCGGCACTGATGCGGGGCGTCGTCGCGCCGTATTGCGCCGTCATCGCAGGTCAGCGCGTTGCGGTGCGCGCTCCGCGAGCTCCCGGGCGGCCTCCAGGTAGGCCAGGGATCCCGTCGAACTCGGGTCGTAGGTCATGACCGTCTGCGCGTGGCTCGGCGCCTCGGAGATGCGGACCGACCGCGGGACTGTGGTGCGCAGCGTCTGGTCTGGGAAGTGCTCACGCACCTCCTCGGCGACCTGCTGCGCCAGGTTCGTCCGCCCGTCATACATCGTGAGGAGGATCGTCGAGACGCGAAGCTCGGGGTTCAGGTGCGCCTTGATCAGCTCGATCGTCTTGAGGAGCTGGCTGAGCCCCTCCAGCGCGTAGTACTCGCACTGGATCGGGATCAGCACCTCACGCCCGACCACGAAGGCGTTCACGGTGAGCAAGCCGAGGCTCGGGGGGCAGTCGACCAGCACGTAGTCGATCTGCTCCTCCCCGCGCTGCTCACGCTCCGCCAGGTAGGCGTCGAGCGCCCGCCGCAGACGTGTTTCACGTGAAACGAGAGAGACGAGCTCGATCTCGGCCCCGGAGAGATCGATGGTTGCCGGCACGCCGTAGAGCCCGGGAACAGACGGGCACTCCTGGACGGTATGGGCGAGCGGCTCGTCCTCGACCAGCACCTCATAGATGGAGGGCGTGCCGGCACGATGTTCCAGACCGAGCGCAGTGGAGGCGTTCCCCTGCGGGTCGTTGTCGATGACCAGGACCTTCAAACCCGACTGGGCCAGGCCGGCAGCGAGGTTCACGGTGGTCGTCGTCTTCCCGACGCCGCCCTTCTGGTTCGCCACCGTGATGATCCGGGTGCGCGCGGGCCGCGGGAACTGGCGTCCCTGGAGCTCGATCCGGCGACGCGCGTCGATCGCGAGCTGCGCCGCGAGCGGGGTCGACTCGTCGGCCTCGGGGACCGAGGCCACCAGCGCCGCCCGGTGTCCGTCGATGGCGGGAGGGAGGCCACCCTGCGCCCACGACAAGCCGGGTGCGGTTTCACGTGAAACGTGCGGATCGCCCGTCGCGGTCCCATCGTTCTGCGGGACGTCGTCGACGTGCTCCGTACTCGTGCTCACGTGCCACTCCTCCGGTTCGTCACAGGGACTGTGCACCCGAGTCGCGGCACGTACGACGCCACGGCCCGGTGCTCCGCGCTCACTCTACGGCCTCAGCGACATCGCGACGGGTCAAAACTCCGGCCCGTGGACAGGCCGGACGTCCGCCCCCTGGGATCCTGCGAAAGTCAGGAACGACGGACGCGGAGGATCGTCGTGGGCTCGACGTCGTCGACCGTGCGCCCCTCGAGGATCTCCGGCTCGGCCGTCTTGAAGGAGCGCAGCACCTTGCGCGCCGGCTCGATCTCCCGTTCGACGTTGCGCCCCTTCAGCACGACCATCGCGCCGCCCTTGCGGACGAGCGGCAGGCTCATCCGTGCCAGCTTGCTCAGTGCCGCCACGGCGCGTGACGTCACGACATCGACCTCGAACGCGCCGTGGTACTCCTCCGCGCGTCCCCGCTTCACCAACACGTTCGCCAGGCCCAGGCTGTCGACGCACTCCTGCAGCCAGGCGGTCCGACGCTCCATCGGCTCGATGAGATGCACCTCGACCTCCGGCCGCTGGATGGCCAGCACGAGACCGGGAAGCCCCGCCCCCGAGCCGATGTCCGCCACCGACCGCGCGTCGCCGAGGTAGGGAGTCACGGCGGCCGAGTTCAGGATGTGCCGCTCCCACAGCCGTGCGACCTCCCGCGGTCCGATCAGACCGCGCAGCTCGCCCTCGTCCCTCAGGCTCTCGGCGTATCGCGCCACCAGCTCGTACCGGTCCCCGAAGTACGCACGGACGGCCTCGCTCTCCTCGAGCTCCGCGTCGTCGCCCGTGGGGACCTGTGTCTCGTCACTCACGCTCTCTCCCTTGCGCTCCCACCACATGCCGAGAGCCCGTCGTTTCACGTGAAACAACGGGCTCTCGAGACGACTGTCAGGACTCCGGTGCGGCGTCCTGGTCCGGGGCCGGCTGAACCACCACGTACCGTGCCGGCTCCGCGCCCCGCGAGTCGCTGACCAGCCCCGCCGCTGCGACGGCGTCGTGCACGACCTTGCGCTCGAAGGCGTTCAGCGGGTCGAGCTCCACCTCACGACCGGACTCGCGCACCTCGCGGATCGCGTCCTCGGCCAGCACCGTCAGCTCCTGCCGACGCGCCGCACGGAACCCGGCGATGTCCAGCATCAGACGGCTCCGCTCCCCCGTGCGCGCCTGGACGGCCAGGCGGGTGAGCTCCTGCAGCGCCTCCAGCACCTCGCCGTCGCGCCCGACGAGGGCCGAGAGGTCCTCGTCCACGTCCGCCACGATCTCGACCGCGGCGCGGTCGTGTTGGATGTCCAGGTCGATGTCGCCGTCGAGATCGGCGATGTCGAGGAGCTCCTCGAGGTAGTCCGCCGCGATCTCGCCCTCCTCCTCGAGGCGCTTCGTCCGGTCAGGACCCTGCTCCACCGGCGTGTCCGTCGTCATCGGTGTTCGATTCCTCTCGCTGGTCAGCGGCGCTTCTGGCGGTTCTTGCGCTTGGGCTGCTCACGCTGCCCGCGGGGCTTCTCGGGCTCGGGCTCGGGGGTCGCCTCGATGACACCCTTGGCCGCGGCCTTCCGCGCCTGCTTCTCCTTGAGGAGACGCTCTGCCTCCGAGCCGGGGGCCGGCATCTTCTTGATCGTGTAGAACTGCTGGCCCATCGACCAGAGGTTCGAGATGACCCAGTAGATCAGCACACCCACGGGGAAGTTGATGCCCGAGATCAGGAAGATCACCGGGAGGATGTAGAGCATCATCTTCTGCGTGCTCGCCATCGGCCCCTCGAGGGCGGCCTTGGGCATGTTCTTCATCGTGAGCTGACGCTGCGTGAAGAACATGGTGGCGCTCATCAGGATGATGAGGCAGATGACCACGATGCGCGACGTCATCGAGTCGGTCGTCCGGAAGATGTCGGAGAGCTGGGCCCCGAAGAGGCTCGACGTCTCGATGTCGCCGGCAATGCGCTGGTCGATCGGGCCGATGGCCTTGTGCGTGCCCTCGGCGATGCCCTGCAGGTTGTTGAGCACCCGGAACAGCGCGAAGAAGATCGGGGACTGCAGCAGGATCGGCAGGCACGACGCCATGGGGTTGGTGCCGTGCTTGCGGTACAGCTCCATGGTCTCGCGACCCATGGCCTCCCGGGACGCCGGGTCGGTCTTGCCCTTGTACTTCTTCTGCACGGCCTGCAGCTCGGGCTGCATCATCTGCATGCCGCGCGAGGCCTTGATCTGCTTGAAGAACAGCGGGATCAGCGCGATACGGATCACGACCGTCAGGGCGACGATCGAGAACACCCATGCCCAGCCAGGGCCGTCCTGCATCCCGAGGGTCGTGAACAGGGCGTGGGCCCCGTACATGATCCAGGCCACGACCCACTCGATGGGGTAGAGGATGGTGTCCAACATCCCGAATTGTCTCCTCTGTCGGAAAGTCTGCGTCCCCGGCGGCGCGGTCCGGGAGGGTCAGTGGTGTGCTGCGCCGCGGTGCTCGTGACCTGCCCCGCCGACATCGCTGTCGGCGTGCTGGGACCGAGCGGGTGGGACGTCGTCGACTCCGCCGAGGCTCCACGGGTTGCACCGCAGGATCCGCCACAGAGCGAGGCCGGTTCCCCGTAGCGTGCCGTGCGTACGGATCGCGATGATCGCGTACTGGGAGCACGACGGGTAGTACTTGCAGGTGGGCCCCGTCAGCGGGGAGATCACCGACTGGTAGACGCGCAGGACGCCGATGAGGACGGTGGCCGGGAGGTTCCGCAGCACGTCGCGCCCGCGGTCGAGCGTCGAGGCGGTCACGTCGTCCTCCGGGCGCGCGCGACGGCGCGGTCGAGGCTGCTCGTGAGGTCCCTGTCGAGCTCCGCGTACGTGGCGCCGCCCGAGGCGGGCAGGGCGCGCACGACCATCCTCGCCCCGGCGGGGAGGGCGGCGAGGTGCGCTGCGGCGATGTGCCGCAGCCGGCGCTTCACCCGGTTGCGGTGCACGGCGTTCCCCACGGCCTTGGATACGACAAGACCGACCTGTGACGGTGCATCGCCCGCGACAGCACCGACGCCGGCCTCAGGGCCGGAGTCGGGGTCGACGAGGAGATGCACCACCACGGTCGATCGTCCTGCACGCGTGCCGCGGCGCACCGTCCGTTCGAAGTCGACGGAACGGCGCAGTCGGTGCGCCGCGGGCAGCATCCGTCAGGCAGAGAGCTCGGCGCGACCCTTGCGCCGACGGTTCGCCAGGATGGCGCGGCCGGCACGGGTGCGCATGCGCAGCCGGAAGCCGTGGGTCTTGGCACGACGGCGGTTGTTCGGCTGGAAAGTCCGCTTGCTCACGAGGTACTCCAAGAAACGTCGGGGAGGCACACCGTCAGTTCCTCGACGATGCAGGTCTTGTCGCAGGTCGGACCACGCGTACGAGACGTGGAAGCACCGACCGGGCCGACCCGAGGACCGGCAGCCCGGTTAAGGGCGCGCGAAAGGACCTGGAACGGCTGTCCGACGTTACGCCGTGGAGCCCCCTCAGGTCAAACCCGCCCGGGGGCGACCCGGAGCGGCCGGTGGCTACGATGTGGAGGACCTCACGCACCTCGGCGCGACGTCGCGCCGGCCGCCCGGTACGGTCATCGCCCACAGCCTTGTCCACAGGTTCCACAGCATGTGGACAACGCTGTGGACGGAGATCTGGCGTGGCAGACTCGCGACCTCGTTGACCTACAGCTGCCCCATCCCGAACGACCCGAAGGACGACGCCCGTGGCCCAGCCGGACGAGAACATCACCGACGTCTGGGCACACACGCTCGCCACCCTCGAGGCACGGCCGGACATGACCGCCCGGCAGCTCGCGTTCATCAAGCTCGCGAAGCCGATGGCGATCCTCGAGGACACCGTGTTCATCGCGGTGCCCCACGAGCAGACCCGCGCCTACCTCGAGACCAGCGTGCGCGACCAGCTCGTCTCGGCGATGGCCTCCACCCTCGGCCGTGACATCCGGTTCGGCATCACGGTGGACCCCGAGCTGAGCAGCGACACCCTCACCGGCCCGTCGCAGGACTACACCGCTCCCCCGGAGCCGGGCGTCCCCGACGAGCCGGAGGCGCCCCCGCTGCCACCGAGCCCCAAGCAGTCGGCCGAGCCGACCCGGCTGAACCCGAAGTACATCTTCGAGACCTTCGTCATCGGCTCGTCCAACCGGTTCGCCCACGCCGCCGCCGTCGCCGTGGCCGAGGCCCCCGCCAAGGCGTACAACCCCCTGTTCATCTACGGGGACTCCGGGCTCGGCAAGACACACCTGCTCCACGCCATCGGCCACTACGCCCACAACCTCTATCCCCACGTGCGCGTGCGCTACGTGAACTCCGAGGAGTTCACCAACGACTTCATCAACAGCATCGGCGAGGGGCGTGCCGGGGCCTTCCAGCGCCGCTACCGCGACGTCGACGTCCTCCTCATCGACGACATCCAGTTCCTCGAGGGCAAGGAACAGACGATGGAGGAGTTCTTCCACACCTTCAACGCGCTCCACAACGCGGACAAGCAGGTCGTGATCACCTCCGACGTCCCGCCCAAGCAGCTGAACGGCTTCGAGGACCGCCTGCGGTCGCGCTTCGAGTGGGGCCTCATCACGGACGTGCAGCCGCCGGACCTCGAGACCCGCATCGCCATCCTGCGCAAGAAGGCCGCGAGCGAGCGTCTCGACGTCCCCGCCGAGGTGCTCAGCTACATCGGCTCGCGCATCTCGACGAACATCCGCGAGCTCGAGGGTGCGCTCATCCGCGTCACGGCCTTCGCGAACCTCAACCGCCAGGCGGTCGACCTCGCCCTCGCGGAGATCGTGCTCAAGGACCTCATCACCGACGACGACACGCAGGAGATCACCCCGTCGATGGTGATCGCCCAGACGGCCGCCTACTTCGGCCTCACGATCGACGACCTGTGCGGCTCGTCGCGCTCCCGCGTGCTCGTCACCGCGCGTCAGATCGCCATGTACCTCTGCCGCGAGCTCACGGACCTGTCGCTGCCAAAGATCGGCCAGCAGTTCGGCGGCCGCGACCACACCACCGTGATGCACGCGAACAAGAAGATCGCGGGCCAGATGGCCGAGCGCCGTTCCACCTACAACCAGGTGACCGAGCTCACGAGCCGCATCAAGCAGCAGCACCGCGGCTGACCTCTCCGCACGACCGCACCGCCTCGCGGGCCCGACCACGCTCTCCACAGGGCTGTGGATCCGGGCCCGTCGGCGTCTCTCCACATCCCCGCCCACAGGGTCATGCCCGGAAACGGCCGGTTCCGCCCTACCTGTCCCCAGGCCTGTGGAGCAATATCGTGGACAAGTGGCCCCTCGCGGCCGAGGGAGAGATTCACACCTGTGGAAAACTCTGTGGACGCGTGTGGATCACGGCCCGAGATCCGTGGACGACGACGCCCCGATCGGTGGACACCTGTGGGTGCAGATTCCGTCGCCCACAGGCCACAGGTGTTGTCCACAGCGGCGCCCCCACAGCCTCCACACCCACAACAGCGCCCTGACCTGCGCAAACACCCGTCATCCCCAGATTCCACAACCCCGATGACGATGACGAACGTGTGATCAAGAAGAAATTCCCCACACCTTCATCAGGCCGGCTCGACGGTCCGGGGCGGCCCGGGGCGCTGGCCTGAGGATCACGTGCCGAAGAGCCCTTGTCTCGCGTAGGGTTTGGCTCGGACGACGAGGCAGGTCGGGTCATGTCGACGGTCCGGGCCGGTCCCGGACCACCGACCCCACGCCCGCACGTCCACTTCGATCGACAAGGGTCGACAACGCGAGGAGTGGGATGAAGTTCCGGGTTGAGCGTGACGTCCTGGCCGAGGCCGTGACCTGGACGGCGCGCACGCTCCCCACGCGCCCGCC
Source organism: Isoptericola sp. NPDC057391 (assembly GCF_042668085.1). Classification (NCBI taxonomy): domain Bacteria; kingdom Bacillati; phylum Actinomycetota; class Actinomycetes; order Micrococcales; family Promicromonosporaceae; genus Isoptericola; species Isoptericola sp. NPDC057391. Next base: position 8,605 of record NZ_JBHVBO010000124.1, read on the forward strand.
GGCACCGGTGCTCGCGGGCGTCCGTATCGAGGTCGACACGGCGGGCACCATCTGGCTGTCCAGCTTCGACTACGAGGTCTCCGCCCGCGCGGAGATCCCCGCCGAGGTCTCGGAGCCGGGCACGGTGCTGGTCTCGGGCCGGCTCCTGGCGGAGATCTCCCGGGCCCTGCCGAACAAGCCCGTGGACGTCACGCTCGAGGGCACCAAGGTGGTCCTGACGTGCGGTGCGTCGCGCTTCACGCTGCTGACGATGCCGGTGGAGGACTATCCGGCGCTGCCGCAGATGCCCGAGCTGAGCGGCACGGTGACCGGCGACGCGCTCACGCACGCCGTCGCGCAGGTGAGCGTGGCCGCGAGCCGCGACGACACGCTCCCCCTGCTCACCGGCGTGCGCATGGAGATCGAGGGCGAGCGCATCACCCTCATCGCCACCGACCGGTACCGGCTCGCCCTGCGCGAGCTCACGTGGACGCCGGCCACGCCGGGCTACTCGGCGGTCGCGCTCGTGCGCGCCCGAACCCTGACCGACGTCGCGAAGTCGCTCGGCGGGGGCGGCGGCCTCGTCAACGTGGGCCTGTCCACCGGTCAGGGCGTGGACCTCATCGGCTTCGAGGCGGGCGGCCGCCACACGACGTCGCAGCTCGTCGACGGCGACTACCCGCCCGTGCGGCGCCTGTTCCCGGACGCGACGCCGATCCACGCCGTCGTGGCCACGGCGCCGCTGATCGAGGCGGCCAAGCGCGTGTCCCTCGTCGCGGAGCGCAACACGCCGATCCGGTTGTCGTTCACCGACGGCCAGGTCGTGCTCGACGCCGGCCAGGGCGACGACGCGCAGGCGTCCGAGGCCCTCGAGGCGGTGCTGGTGGGCGAGGACATCCAGGTCGCGTTCAACCCGCAGTTCCTGCTGGACGGGCTCGGCGCGCTGGGCACCGACTTCGTCCGGCTGTCGTTCACGCACCCGAACAAGCCGGTCGAGTTCACCGGCCAGGAGTCGCTCGACGGCGAGGACTCGTCGGAGTACCGCTACCTGCTCGTGCCGATCCGCTTCGCCGGCTGAGCACGTCCTGCCCGTTCGCCCGCACCGCTCCCGGAGGTACCCATGGTCAGCCACATCGGACTCGTCGGTCTGGGCAAGATGGGCAACAACATGCGCGAGCGGCTGCGGCTTGGCGGCATCGAGGTGACCGGGTACGACCCGCGCCCCGAGGTGTCCGACGTCGCGTCGCTCACGGACCTCGTGGCCGCCCTGCCCGCGGACCGGCGTGTCGTGTGGGTGATGGTGCCGGCTGGCGACCCGACCCGCGGCGTCGTGCAGGAGCTCGGCACGCTGCTGGGCGAGGGTGATGTCGTCATCGAGGGCGGGAACTCGCACTACCCGGAGGATCAGGCCCGCGCGGCGGAGCTGGCCGAGCGCGGCATCGGCTATGTCGACGTCGGCGTCTCCGGCGGTGTGTGGGGGCTCGCCAACGGCTACGGGCTCATGGTCGGCGGCGCGGACGACCAGGTCGACTACCTGATGCCGATCTTCGACGCGCTGCGGCCGGAGGGACCGCGCGAGGAGGGCTTCGTGCACGCCGGCACGGTCGGCGCGGGCCACTTCGCGAAGATGGTCCACAACGGCATCGAGTACGGCCTCATGCAGGCGTACGCCGAGGGTTACGAGCTGCTCGCCGCGAAGGACATCGTCACGGACGTCCACGGCACGATGAAGGCCTGGACCCGGGGCACCGTCGTGCGGTCGTGGTTGCTGGACCTCATGGTCAAGGCGCTCGAGGAGGACCCGAGCCTCGCCGCGATCGACGACTGGGTCGACGACTCCGGCGAGGGGCGGTGGACCGTGGACGAGGCGATCGACAACGCCGTCCCGCTCCCGGTGATCTCCGCGGCGCTGTTCGCGCGCTTCTCCTCGCGGCAGACGGAGTCCCCCGCGATGAAGGCCGTCGCCGCGCTGCGTCAGCAGTTCGGCGGGCACGCCGTGAAGCCGGCCGGCCCCGCCTCTCCCGGAGCGGGCCCGCTCGAGCCCCCGGCCTGACGGGCCCCGCCGGGGGACCATGTACGTCTCGCACCTCTCGCTCCTCGACTTCCGCTCGTACGCCGCGGCCGACGTCGAGCTCGAGCCTGGCCCGAACGCGTTCGTCGGCCGCAACGGCCAGGGCAAGACCAACCTGGTCGAGGCCGTCGGGTACGTGGCGACCCTCGGCAGCCACCGGGTCGCGAACGACACCCCGCTCATCCGGGCCGGCGCGGAGCGGGCGGTGGTCCGGACCCGGATCGTGCGCGGTGACCGGGCGTCGACCGTCGAGCTGGAGATCACCGCGGGCAAGGCGAACCGGGCGCGGGTGAACCGCGGGCAGCTCGGCCGCGCGCGCGACGTCCTCGGCATCCTCCGGACGGTGCTCTTCGCGCCGGAGGACCTGGCGCTCGTCAAGGGCGACCCCGACGGCCGGCGACGCTTCCTCGACCAGCTGGTGGTCCAGCTCCTGCCCCGGGCCGCGGGTCTCCTGGGCGACTACGAGCGGGTCATCCGGCAGCGGTCGGCCCTGCTCAAGTCGCTGCGCGGGGCGCGCCGGTCCGGCGCCGGGCCTGTGGACACGAGCACGCTCGAGGTCTGGGACGCGCGGGCCGCGCAGCTCGGCGGGCAGATCCTCGCCATGCGGCTGGCGCTGGTCGAGGCCCTGCGGCCGCACGTCGCGGCGGCGTACGAGCAGGTCAGCGACGCCGACGGCGACGCCGAGCTCGCGTACCGCTCGAGCGTCCCGGGGGCCGCGGACGGGACGACTCCCGCCGCGGAGGACCTGGAGAAGGCGATCCTCGCCGCGATGGCCGAGGCGCGGGCCCAAGAGCTGGACCGCGGGGTCAGCCTCGTCGGGCCGCACCGTGACGACCTGGTCCTCACCCTTGGCGGGCTGCCTGCGAAGGGGTACGCGAGCCACGGGGAGTCGTGGTCCTTCGCGCTGGCGCTGCGGCTCGCGTCGTACCGGCTGCTCGGCGGTGGCGACGACCCGGAGCACGTGCCGGACGCCGCGTTCTGGGACCCCGATCTCGACACGGACGCCGACCCCGTGCTGATCTTGGACGACGTGTTCGCCGAGCTGGACGTGCGACGCCGCGAGCGGCTCGCCGAGCTCGTCGCACCGGCGCGTCAGGTGCTCGTCACCGCCGCCGTGCCCGACGACGTCCCGCCCGGGCTGCTCGGGGCACGGTTCGAGGTCACGCCCGGCCAGGTGAGTCGTGCGTCGTGAGGACGGCGAGGGCGTCGACGACGGCCTCCCCATGGACGACGACGCGGGCGGCTCGTCGTCGCGCGCCGAGGACCCGCGGCCGGTCAAGGACCGCACCGAGCTGACGCCGCCGTCGGCGGTCGCGAGAGAGGCGCTCAACCGTGCGAAGGCGGCGGCGCGGGCCAAGGGACTCCGCCCGGGCTCGCCGGCGCGACGCTCCCCCCTCGCGGAGCCGCGCCTGTCCGGGCAGGGGCCGGGCGCCCGCGACCCGCAGCTCCTGTCGGAGGTGGTGGGGCGACTCATGCGCGACAAGGGGTGGACGGCCGACGTCTCGGTGGGTGGCGTGATCGGGCGCTGGCGGGAGGTGGTGGGCGACCAGGTGGCCGACCACTGCCAGCCGGAGACCTTCGAGCAGAAGGTGCTCGTGGTGCGCGCCGACTCGACGGCCTGGGCGACGCAGGTGCGCCTGCTGGTGCCGACCCTGCTCCGCCGGCTCGAGGAGGAGGTCGGCGAGGGCGTGGTCGAGCAGGTCACCGTGCTCGGGCCTGCCGGGCCGGGGTTCCGCCGCGGACGGCGGTCGGTGCGCGGCCCCGGGCCTCGCGACACCTACGGCTGAGGGGTCCCGGGCCTGTGGACGAGAGAAGGGGCCCGGCCGCTGCTGCGGCC
>NZ_JBHVBO010000125.1:0-12474 GCF_042668085.1 Isoptericola sp. NPDC057391
TCGCTCAGCAGTTCAGCTGAAGGAACCGCCGCAGGCGCAGGAGCTGCCGGCGTTCGGGTTGTCGATCGTGAAGCCCTGCTTCTCGATGGTGTCCGCGAAGTCGATCTTCGCGCCCTCGAGGTAGGGCACGCTCATGCGGTCCACGACGACCTCGACGCCGTCGAAGTCGCGCAGCGCGTCGCCGTCGAGGAGGCGCTCGTCGAAGTAGAGCTGGTAGATGAGGCCGGAACAGCCGCCGGGCTGGACGGCCACCCGCAGGCGCAGGTCGTCGCGGCCCTCCTGCTCGAGCAGGCTGCGAACCTTGTCGGCGGCGACGTCGGACAGGTCCACGCCGTGCGTGGCGATCTCGGTGGTGTCGGTCATGCTTCCTCCAACAGGCGGACCGGTGCGGCTGTTCCCGATCCTACGCGCGAATTCCCGGGGCGCGATGACACGGGTCACAGGCGCGGCGAGCGGTCAGGCCCAGGACGGCGCCCACGTCCGCGCCACGCGCGCGGTCCCCGCGACGACGTCGGGCCCGGTCTCGTGCACGCCGCTCACGCCGGCACCGGACCACTCGCGGCGCGAGACCTCGCTGCGCGCGGTCAGCACCACGACCGGCACGGCGTGCGGGGCGGCGGCCGCCACGGCGGCGGGGACGCGCCCCTCGCGCAGCGTCGTGCCGTCCAGCACGGGGAGGTGCACGACGACGAGGTCCGACGCCGCGGCCGGGCCCGTCAGCGGCCCCTCCTCCGGCCCGGCGACGCTCGACAGGCCCAGCGCGCCGAGCGGGACGAACACGCCCGCGGGCGCGGGGGCCTCCCCGGCCGGCGCGGTGCCGGACGGGGTGCCCGGCAGGACGACGGTGGTCACGTCGCACGAGGGCGCGGCCTCCCGCCACGCCGACGCGAGCGCCGGAGCCAGGGAGCCGGCGTCCTCGCCGACGCAGAGCAGCACCTGCATCCCGTGATCGTGGCACATCCGGCAGGCGCGGCGGACGCCCGACGTCCCGGACGCGGGCCGCGGGGAGACGCGGACGCACGGCGCGCCGCGCACGGACGCTGTGGAAATATGAGCGCGTGACCACCCTGCTGAACGACACCGCGGGCACCCCGGCCGGCAGCACGACCGGCTTCGCCGAGCCCGCACCCTCCGCGCTGCTGCTCCTCGGCCAGGGGCGCGACCTCGCCTCCGAGCGCGGCGTCGAGTGCACCGGGGCGCTGCCGTCGCCGTCGGACCCCGACCTGGTGGAGCGGGCCCGCGCCGCGCGGGCCGCCCTGGGCGAGCGCGCGTTCGTGCTCGGACACCACTACCAGCGCGACGAGGTCATCGACTTCGCCGACGTCACCGGGGACTCCTTCAAGCTCGCGCGCGAGGCAGCCGCCCGCCCCGAGGCGGAGTACGTCCTGTTCTGCGGCGTGCACTTCATGGCCGAGAGCGCCGACATCCTCACGTCGGACGCGCAGCAGGTCGTGCTGCCCGACCTCGCCGCGGGCTGCTCCATGGCCGACATGGCCGAGATCGGCCAGGTCGAGGAGGCGTGGGCGGTGCTGCAGGACGTCGGGATCGCCGACGACACCGTGCCGGTCACGTACATGAACTCCTCCGCGGCCATCAAGGCCTTCACGGGCCGCCAGGGCGGCACCGTGTGCACGTCGTCGAACGCGCAGGTCGCGCTGCGCTGGGCGTTCGACCGGGTCGGCGGCGTCGAGGGCACCGGCAAGGTGCTGTTCCTGCCGGACCAGCACCTGGGCCGCAACACCGCCGTCCTCCAGCTCGGCCTGAGCCTGGACGACTGCGTGGTCTACGACCCGCGCAAGCCGCTGGGGGGCCTCACCGAGCAGCAGCTGCGCGACGCGCGCATGATCCTGTGGCGGGGGCACTGCTCGGTGCACGGACGGTTCTCCGCGCGCAACGTCGAGGAGATCCGTGCGAAGGTGCCGGGGGTGACGGTGATGGCCCACCCGGAGTGCCGGCACGAGGTGATCACGGCGGCCGACGAGGTGGGGTCCACCGAGTTCATCATCAAGGCCCTCGACGCCGCCGAGCCCGGCAGCTCGTGGGCGATCGGCACCGAGCTCAACCTGGTGCGCCGCCTCGCCAAGGCGCACCCGGACAAGCAGGTGCACTACCTGGACTCGACCGTGTGCTTCTGCTCGACCATGAACCGCATCGACCTGCCGCACCTGGTGTGGGCGATGGAGTCGCTGGTCGAGGGACGCATGGTCAACCGGATCGTGGTCGACGCCGACGACGCCCACTGGGCGCGGGTGGCGCTCGACCAGATGCTGGCACTGCCAGGGATCTGAGCGTGATCTGACGACGACCTGACCGGGGCCGCGACGGCCCGGACGACCCAGGAGTAGGCATGAGCACCGACGGCGGGCCCCACATCGGCATCCTCGTGTTCGACGACGCGGAGGAGCTGGACGTCGTCGGGCCGTTCGAGGTGCTGGCCGCGTGGGAGCAGCACTCCGCGCTCAAGCCCCACGTGAGCACGTTCTCCCGCGACGGCGACGGGGTGCGCCTGGCCAAGGGGCTGCGGCTCCTGCCCGCCCGCTCCGCCGACGACGTCGGCCCGCTGCACGTGCTCGTCTACCCGGGCGGCTGGGGCACCCGCGCGATGATCGCCGACCCGGCCCACCTGGAGTGGCTGCGTCAGGTGCGCGTGCAGACGCCGGTCCTCGCGAGCGTGTGCACCGGCGCGCTCGTGCTCGCGGCGGCGGGGCTGCTGGCCGGCCGCCCGGCGACGACGCACCGCGACCACTACGACGAGCTGGCCGAGATCGACCCCAGCGTCGTGGTGGACACCGAGGCGAGGTTCGTCGACGACGGGGACGTCGTGACCTCCGCCGGCGTCTCGGCCGGGATCGACATGGCACTGCACCTGGTCGCGCGGCTCGAGTCGCCCGAGGTGGCGCGCGCGGTGCGCCGGGGCATCCAGTACGACCCCTCTCCCCCGGTCTGACGCGCGGGACGGCCGGCCGACGGGTACCTGATACCGCCGGTCGCCGATATAGCCTGCGCGGGTGACTCGAATGATCCAGCTCACCTGGGCGTCCCTGCGCCCCCGCAAGCCGGTCCCGGGCCAGGGCCTGCTCGACCCCTCCGTGACGCGCATGCGTGTGCACCCGGGCGACCTCGACCTCTACCTGCACGTCAACAACGGGGCGTACCTGCAGATGATGGACGTGGCACGGTCGAACTTCATCGCCGACCTCGACGGCTTCGCCAAGATCGGCGACCGCAAGTGGTACCCGGTGGTGGCGGCGTCGACGATGACGTACAAGCGCTCGCTGAAGCTGGGCGACCGGTTCGAGATCACCACGCGCGTGCTCGGCTGGGACGAGCGCGTGGTCTACCTCGAGCAGGTCTTCACCTGCCGCGGTCAGCTCTACGGCCGCGGCTACGTGGCCGGCCGCTTCCTCGGCCCCGGGAGCGCGCGCGTCGCCGCGCCCGACGTCGTCGCGCTCATGGGCCCGGAGGCTCCGGCGCAGAGCCCCGAGCTCCCCGACGACGTCGCCGCCTGGGCGCGCGCTCTCGACGTCGCGCACCGGGATGCCGGCAGGATCTGACGCGCGGTCGCGCCCGGGTCAGCGGAACGTCGTCGCGTAGTACGTCTGACGGTCCACGGTCTCGACCGTGACGTCCTGCGTGCGCTCCAGCCGGCGGCGCAGGTTGTCGGCGAACCGCAGCGAGTCGTCGTTGAACCGGGAGACGTCGTACGCGCACACCACCCGGTGCTCGGCGAGGTACCCGACGAGGACGTCGATCATGTCCATGAAGGTGCGGGTCGCCCGGCGGCCCGGGTGGGCGAGGGTGAAGCCGATGTACCAGACGGCCCCGCGAGCCGCGTGCTCGGGGTAGCGCTCGGCGAAGAACTCCGGGCTCACCCACGGCACGGCGGCGAGGTCGGTCGCGAGCGTGGTGAGTCCGACAGCCTCCCCGTGGGCGTCGTGGGCGAGGAGCTTGAGCACCCGCGGGTCGCTCATCTCCTCGTCGAACTCCTCGCGGTGCAGCACGTGGCGTGCCGCGGCGCGGGTCCGCAGCGGCTCGAACGCCTCGAGGTAGAGCGTCCAGAACCGCTCGGCGACCTCCCCGGTCACCGTCGTCTCGAACGTCACGTCAGCTCGCACGGCCCAGCTCCTCCCATCCGGCGCGGCGGAACGTCGCCACGACCACGGCGCAGACAGGGAGGTTCTCGCAGGCCATGCCGATGATGCGGCGCCCCTCCTGGTGGTACATGCCCCCGCGCGTCGCGGACAGGTCCTCCAGGCTGTGCACGAGGTCCGTCTCCACCTGCTCGTGCGACGGGCCGTCGTGCTCCACGAAGAGCCCGGCGCCGCTGCCGTCGTCGCGCCGGGACCACGCGACACCGGCCCAGGCCTCGTGGCCGGGCAGGGAAGCGTGCCCGGCCGCGTACACGCAGTACAGCGCGTCGCCGTGCTCACCTCGGAGCTGGTCGCGCCCGTCCACCTCGAGGATTGCGCTGCCCGGTGGGACCACCGAGCTCAGCCGGACCAGGTTGAAGTCGCCCACGCCGGCGGCGACGAGGGCCGCGTCGAAGGCCGCGAGCGTCGTGCGGCCCCTCCCGGTGCCGGCGCTCACACGAATGGTCAAGGGCTCGCTCATGGGGTCCTCGGGGTAGGTCCGGTCTGACGGTGGGCGGAGGAGCCGGCGGTGCGACCCGCAGCGGCGTCCAGGAGGTCCAGGACAGGGCGCAGGACCGCGTCCGGGGCCTCCCGGCCCTTGGTGAGGAAGACGGTACTGCCCAGCCGGAGGTCCTCCCGCTCGACAGGGCCGACGTCGGCGCCCGAGTAGACGACGAGGGGGGTGCGGTGCAGGCGGCCGCGGCGTCGTAGGTCCGCCACCAGGTCGTGCCCCGTGCCGTCCGGCAGGCGCAGGTCGAGCAGCACCAGGTGGGGCTCCCGGCCGTCCGCCAGCGCGGCGCGCGCCTCGGCGAGGTCTCCCGCGGGGGTCACCCTCAGGCCGGCGCTCTCCAGGACGGTGGTCAGGACGGCGCGGAGGTCGTCGTCGTCCTCGACGACGAGGACGCGCTCGTGGTGCGGGCGCCACCGGACCACGTCGCGGACCGTCGCCACGAGGTGCGCAGGGTGGACAGGTTTGACGAGCCAGCCGTCCGCGAGCGCAGCGGTCTCCCGGGCCTCCGACGGAGAGGTGCCCGACACGACGACGACCGGGAGCTCGGCGGTCGCCGCGGAGCGGCGGAGCCGCCGGAGCACCTCGGCGCCCCCGGTCCCGGGCATCGCCAGGTCCAGCACGATCGCTGCGGGGTGCTCCGCCTCGATGGCGTCGAGCGCTGCCGCGCCGTCGGTCACGCCCACCACGGCGTACCCACGGGCCTCCAGCACGGAGCGCAGGACGTCGACGACGTACGGGTCGTCGTCGACGACGACCACCCGGGTGTCCGTCGCGACGCCTGCGGCCTCGGACGAGGCGGGCTGCGGTGTGGGGCCCGTCGCCGACGGGTCGGGGGTCGCGCCCGGCGCGTCGTCGCGAGCAGGGGCAGGCACCCCCACGCGGGGCAGGGTCATCCGGAAGCTGGACCCACGCCCGTCCCCGTCGCTGACGGCCCACATCCGCCCGCCGTGCCGCTCGACGATGCTGCGCGCGATGGCGAGACCCAGCCCCGTGCCGCCTCGTTCGCGCGCGTCCGAGGCGTCCACCTGCTCGAAGCGGCGGAAGACGGTCTCGAGCTTGTCCGGCGGGATCCCTCGACCGTCGTCGTCGACCCGCACCTCGACCAGGTCCCCGACGGGCCGTGCGGACACCCGGACGGCGCTCCCCCGCGGGGAGAACTTCACGGCGTTGCTCAACAGGTTCGTCAACGTCTGCACGATGCGCTCGCCGTCGACCTGGACTCGCTCGGCGCTGCCGTCCGAGGACAGCACGACGCCGGCGTCGTCGGCCTGGATCGACACCTGCTCCGTCGCCGCCGCGACGAGCTCGCCGAGCGGCTGCTCGGCGAGCTCCAGCTGGGCCGTCCCCGCGTCCATGCGCTCGACGTCGAGGATGTCGTCCACCAGCCGCGCCAGGCGCTCGCTGCTCGTGAGGGCGATGTGCACCATGCGTGCGGCCTGGTCGGAGGACCGGTCGAGCACCCCGCTGTCGAGGAGGCCCAGCGCGCCACGGATCGAGGTCAGCGGGGTGCGCAGCTCGTGGCTCACGACCGAGACGAACTCGTCCTTGATGCGCTCCACCTCGCGCCGCTCGGAGATGTCACGGAACACCACGACCGCACCGCTCACCGCGCCGCCGGTGCGCAGAGGGCTCGCGGCGACCTCGACGGGGATGTCCTTGCCGTCCGGGCGCCGGTAGACGTCCCGCTCGGCCGTCGCGGTGAGGCCCTGGTGCAGGGCTTCGGCGATGTAGCAGCCCGCGGCGGGGTACGGGGTGCCGTCCTCGGCCGGGGCGTGGAACGTGTCGTGCGCGTCGAGGCCCACGATGTCGCCCGCCGCGACCCCCAGTGTCCGGGCGCCCGCGTCGTTGACGAAGGTCACCCGGCCCGCGGAGTCGACGCCGTAGATGCCGTCGGCGACGGACTCGAGGGTGCGCTCCCGCTCGCTCGCCAGCGCCCGCAGCTGCGCCGTGCGCTCCTCGACCCGGCGTTCCAGCCCGCCGCGCAGCGACTCGTTGTCGACGACCACGAGGATCTGCCGCACCGCGACGGCGACGAGGACCGCCACCCACAGCGAGTTCGCCACCCCGAAGATCCGGTAGTCTGCGCCCGACTGCCACACCCGCGCGAGCGCCGCCGCGAGGAACAGCCCGAAAGTGACGGTCGTGCCGAGCACGGGCGACCCGTCCGTCCGCTGCCCGGTGACCGGGCTGCCGGAGGAGGCGGGGTGCCTCGCGGCGACCGCGATGGCCAGGTAGCCACCCACCCAACCGACGTCGACGGGGCTGCCGAAGCTGAAGCCGCCCCCCGCCGTCAGGAACGCGAACGCGACGTCGGCGACCGCGTACAGCACGAACCCGATTCCGACGAGACCGAGCGGCACCCGCTCGGCGGCCGGGGAACGAGTGAGGACGAGGACGGCGAGCGTCGCGAGGAGCGCGTCCACGACCGGCAGAGCGTAGGCGGTGAGCGCCGGGCCGCCGTCCAAGCTGCCTCCGCCCCCCAGGGCGACGCTGAACACCGCGATGTACAGCACCGACCCCCCGACCACCACGCTGTCGAGCAGCATGCGGATCAGCTCGTGCCCGCGCGGTCGCACGGTCGGGAACAGCGCCAGCCCCACGACGCCGAGCAGCAGGGCAGCGATGTACGCCGTGTCGCCGGTCGCCGGGTCGCCGACCAGGACCGCGTACACGTTGCCCAGGAGGCCGACCGCGCCGCCGAGGGAGAGCATCCCCCAGGCGCGACGTCGGCGCCCGGTCGACCGCGTCGCGCGCCAGCCGCAGCTCAGCGCCGCGACCACGCCCGCGGCTGCGATCGCCCCGCGGGAGATCGCGGCCTGCACGGACTGCTCCAGGGGGCCCGCCAGGAGCACCACCAGCGCCGCCACGCACACTGCGGCGACCCAGCACCAGCGCACGAACACCGCGTGCGCCCGAGCCGTTGCCTGTCGGCCGTCCCCCATGGGCCCGAGAGTAGGAGAGGTCCGTCCGCTTCGCCCTCCCGACGGGCGCTCGGAGCGACGAAGAGCGTCCTGGAACGTCGCGGGGTAGCGTCGTGCGGACCTGAGAGGGCACGGACGGGGGGCAGGGCACGTGGCGACAGGGGGCCGACGCGTGGTGGTGATCGACGACGACCCGTCGATCCGTGAGGTGGCAGCGGTCGCGCTGTCCGCCGTCGGCGGGCACGACGTGCTCACGGCGCCCGACGGGACGATGGGGCTGGACCTCGCCCGTCGCGTCCGGCCCGACGCGATCCTCCTCGACGTGATGATGCCCGTCCAGGACGGCCCCACCGTGCTCGGCCGGATGCGCGCCGTCCCCGAGCTGCGCGAGACCCCCGTCGTGTTCCTCACGGCGAAGGTCGGCAGCCAGGACATCTCCCGGCTCGACGGCCTCGGCGCGACCGGCGTGCTCACCAAGCCGTTCGACCCGTTGCTCCTGTCCTCCGAGCTCGCGGCCGTCCTCGGGTGGGACGAGTGACGGCGACACCCGGCGCGCCGCGGGAGCGTCCCGGCGCCGAGCAGGAGGGCGAGGAGAGCCCGACCCTCGACGATCTCGGGCTCGACGACGCGCTCGCCGCGCTCGCTCGCCGGGCCCACGACCGCAACCGGGGACGCGCCCGCCGGCTCAGCGAGCTCCTGGCGGCGCCGCGCACGGACCTCGGGGCCGCGGCCCGCGAGGAGGCGATGCGGCTCTGCCACACGATGGCCGGGTCGGCGGCGACGTTCGGCGAGCTCGGGCTCTCCCGGGCCGCCACGCGGCTCGAGACCGCGCTCGGCGCGGGCCGCGACGTCGACGTCCAGGAAGCCCTCGACCTCCTGAGCGCCGAGGCCGGCACGGGCTGACGGGCCGGCGCCTCAGCGGGTCGTGCCGGCCACGGTCGCGCGTGCCTCCTCGGTCGCGGCGCGGACGGCCTCGTCCTCCTCCGTCCCCGCTGCGAGCGCCTCCAGGTCCGCCAGGAGGTCGCGCGCCGCGTCGGGGTCACCGGCCCGCACCGCGAGCTCGGCGAGGTAGGCGAGCGCGGGCGCGAGCTCGCCCGCGGGCGTGTCCGCGCCGGCGGCACGGGCGCGTCGGACGGCGCCGCCCAGGGCCCTGCGCGCCTGGGCGACGTCGCCCTTCGAGTCGGCCAGCACGACGGCGTTCTCGGTCGCGCGCGCGAGCGCGCCCCCGCCCCCAGGGGTCCACGTCGCCGTCCCACCCTCGCCGGTGGCGAACTCGGTGCCCGGATCCGGTGCGCGCGTGACCCGCACCCAGTTGCCCGCGGGGTCGACGAGGCTGAACCCGCTCAGTCCCACGTTGTTGGCGCGCCGACGCGGACGCGTCACCCGCGGGGCCCCGGACACCGGCAGGCGGCCGTAGAGGGAACGCATCCCGCTCGCGAACGCCTCGTAGACCGGCTCGGTGTCCGGGACCACGACCACGCAGGTGGAGTGGCTCTGCTCCGGGTCCCAGCCAGGCATCCCGTAGTACTGCAGCTGGATGCCGCCCCGTCCGAACGACACGACGCGGTAGGGCCGGCGCTGCCGGTACGTCACCTCGAGGCCGAGCGCCGTCCAGAAGGCGACCATCGCGTCCTGGTCGGCCTCCGAGTCGCCGCACGGCAGCAGCGCCACGAGGAACGCCCGCGCCGCCGCGTCGTCGAACGCGTCGCCCGGCATGTCCCCCGCCATGCGCTCAGCCCTCGCCGGCGCCGACCCGGCGCAGCAGGAGCGCCTCGGCGAGGACGACCTTGCGCAGCTCGCCCAGGTGCACCGACTCGTCGGCGCCGTGCGCGCGCGAGTCCGGGTCCTCGACACCCGTGACGAGCACCGCGGCGTCCGGGAAGAACTCGAGCAGGTCGGCGATGAACGGGATGGAGCCGCCGACGCCGATGTCCACCGGGTCGGTGCCCCACGCCGCCGCGAACGCCGAGCGCGCGGCACGCATGGCCGCGGAGTCGTCCGCGGCGTGGAACGCCCGCCCCTGCTCGCCCGGCCGCCACGTGACGCGCGCCCCGAACGGCGCGTGCGCCTCGAGGTGGGCGCGCAGCGCGTCCTCCGCCGCCTGCGGATCCTGCCCGGGCGGGATGCGCAGCGACAGCTTCGCTGCCGCGCGGGGCGCGATCGTGTTGGACGCGTGCGCGACGCTCGTGGCGTCGATGCCGATCACCGAGAGCGCCGGCTTGGCCCACAGCCGGCCGGCGATGGTGCCCTCGCCCGCGAGCGCGACGCCGTCGAGCACCGAGGCGTCGGCGCGGAACGCCGCCTCGTCGTAGTCGACCTCCGGCTCCGGGGCGCTGACCAGGCCCGCCACGGCGACGTTGCCGGCGTCGTCGTGCAGGGTGGCGACCAGGCGGGCCAGCAGGGTGTTCGCGTCGAGCACCGGACCGCCGAACATGCCGGAGTGCACGGCGTGGCCCAGCACCTCGACCTCGACGACGCCGTCGACCAGGCCGCGCAGCGACGTGGTGAGCGCGGGCACGCCGACCTTCCAGTTCGTGGAGTCGGCGACCACGATGACGTCCGCCGCGAGCAGCTCGCGGTGGTCGGCGAGGAACCGGCGGAAGCTCGGGGACCCCGACTCCTCCTCGCCCTCGACGAAGACCGTGATCCCGACGGGCAGGTCCGCGCCGCCGTCCTCCGCCAGGGCGGCCAGGGCGCGCAGCGCGCCGACGTGGGCGACCAGCCCCGCCTTGTCGTCCGCGGCCCCGCGGCCGTACAGCCGGTCGCCGACCTGCACCGGCTCGAACGGGTCGGTCGCCCAGGCGGCGGCATCGCCGGGCGGCTGGACGTCGTGGTGGGCGTACAGCAGCACGGTCGGGGCGCCCTCGGGCGCGGGACGGCGCGCGACGACGGCGGGCGCCCCGGGCGTCCCGTCGGGGCGGTCCGAGCGCAGGATCCGCACGTCGGGCAGCCCGGCGCCGCGCAGCAGCGCGGCGACGGCGTCGGCGCTCGCGGCGACATGCGCCTGGTCGAAGGCCGCGGCGGAGACGCTCGGGATGCGCACGAGGCGCTCGAGGTCGGCCTGGAGGGCGGGGAACTGGCGCTCGACGTGCGCGCGGAGGGTGGTGGCGTCGTCGACGGGCCGGGCGGTCGGGGCGCCGTCGGGGGCGGAGCTACGGGTGTCGGTCACGCGGCTCACGCTACCTGCGCGCTCGACTACCCTGGGAGCGTGTTCTCCCGCAACAAGCCCGACGCGACGCCGTCGTCCCCCGACTCCACCGACCCCGTCGACGCGGCCGCCGAGATCGAGCAGGCCGGCACGCCCGCCGGCAAGGGCCGCCCGACGCCCAAGCGCAGCGTGTCCCAGGCGGCGAACAAGCGCCCCCTGGTGCCGAACGACCGCAAGGCGGCGACGAAGGCGGCCCGGGAGAAGGCGCGCGAGCAGCGCAACCTCGAGTACCGGGCGATGCAGACCGGCGACGAGCGGCACCTTCCGCCGCGCGACAAGGGGCCGCTGAAGCGCTACGTGCGCGACTACGTCGACGCGCGATGGAACCTCGGCGAGTTCTTCCTGCCCGTCGCCTTCGGGTTCATCGTCCTGAACTTCATCTTCATGCAGAACGTGACGATGTCGGCGCTCGTGCTGATGCTGCTGTACGCCGTCGTGCTGCTCACCATCGCCGACGCCTTCCTGCTGTGGCGCGGGCTCAGGAAGCGGCTGCGGGCCAAGTTCGGCGAGGTCCCCAAGGGCACGATGATGTACGCCGTCATGCGCGCGTTCCAGATCCGCCGCTCGCGCCTGCCCAAGCCGTCCTCGAAGAAGCACGGCGTCTGGCCCGAGTGACCTCCCGACCTGCGGTCATGCCTAGGGTGGGCGCATGGTCAACTACCGGTACCTCGGCAACAGCGGTCTGAAGATCTCCGAGATCACCTACGGCAACTGGCTCACCCACGGCTCGCAGGTCGAGAACGACGTCGCCACGCAGTGCGTGCGCGCCGCGCTCGACGCCGGCATCACGACGTTCGACACCGCGGACGTGTACGCCAACACGAAGGCCGAGCAGGTGCTCGGCGACGCCCTCGCGGGCGAGCGGCGCGAGTCGCTCGAGATCTTCACCAAGGTGTACTGGCCGACGGGCCCCGGCGGCCCCAACGACACGGGCCTGTCCCGCAAGCACGTCATGGAGTCGATCAACGGCTCCCTGAAGCGCCTCGGCACGGACTACGTCGACCTCTACCAGGCGCACCGCTACGACACCGAGACTCCGCTCGAGGAGACGATGCAGGCGTTCGCCGACATCGTGCGCCAGGGCAAGGCCCTGTACATCGGCGTCTCCGAGTGGACGGCGGACCAGATCCGCGCCGGCGCGGCCCTGGCGAAGGAGCTGGGCTTCCAGCTCATCTCCTCCCAGCCGCAGTACTCGATGCTGTGGCGGGTCATCGAGGACGAGGTGGTGCCGGCCTCGCAGGAGTGCGGGCTGTCGCAGATCGTGTGGTCGCCGATGGCGCAGGGCGTGCTGTCCGGCAAGTACGTGCCCGGCCAGCCGCTTCCCGCCGGGTCGCGCGCGACCGACGACAAGGGTGGCGCGTCGAGCATCCGCCGCTTCCTCGACGACGACGTGCTCACCCGGGTGCAGGGCCTGCGCCCGGTCGCCGACGAGCTCGGCCTGTCGATGGCGCAGCTGGCCGTCGCGTGGGTGCTGCAGAACGACAACGTCGCGGCGGCCCTCGTCGGCGCGTCCCGGCCCGAGCAGGTCGCGGAGAACGTCAAGGCCTCGGGCGTGACGATCCCCGCCGAGCTCATGGCGCGTATCGACGAGGTCCTCGGCGACGTCGTCGAGCGCGACCCGGCGAAGACCGCCGAGAACGCCCCGAAGACCCGCGTGGCCTGAGCTCTCTCGCGTCGACGAGCGCCCGCCGTCCCTCCGGACAC
>NZ_JBHVBO010000126.1:0-12381 GCF_042668085.1 Isoptericola sp. NPDC057391
GCCGGGCGCCGGGCGCTGGTCACCGGCGGCGCCTCCGGCATCGGCGCCGCGTGCGCACGGGAGCTGGCCGCGCGCGGCGCCGACGTCGTCGTCGCGGACGTGGACCCCGACGGCGCGAAGCGCCTCGCCGACGAGCTCGGCGGCGAGGCGTGGGTCGTCGACCTCGCCGACACACCAGCCCTCGACGACCTGCGCCTCGACGTCGACGTCCTCGTCAACAACGCCGGGATCCAGCGGATCAGCCCGGTCGAGGACTTCGCCCCTGGCGACTTCCGGCTCGTCCACCGCCTGATGCTCGAGGCGCCGTTCCTGCTGGTACGGGCGGCGCTGCCCCACATGTACGCCCGCGGCTGGGGCCGGGTCGTCAACGTCTCGTCCGTGCACGGGCTCGTCGCGTCGCCGTTCAAGTCGGCGTACGTCTCCGCCAAGCACGGCCTCGAGGGGCTGTCCAAGACGGTCGCGCTCGAGGGCGGGCCGCACGGCGTCACCAGCGTCTGCGTCAACCCCGGCTACGTGCGCACCCCGCTCGTGGAGAGGCAGGTCGCCGACCAGGCCGCCGTGCACGGCGTCCCGGAGGCCGACGTCCTGGCCGAGGTGATGCTCGCCGAGCACGCGGTGAAGCGGCTCGTCGAGCCGGCGGAGGTCGCGTCGCTGGTCGGGTGGCTCACCGGACCCGACGGCGCCATGGTGTCCGGCGCGTCCTGGACGATCGACGGCGGCTGGACCGCGCACTGACCCTGGGGCAGGGTCACAGGATGCCGGGGGCGCGACGGAGCGCTCCCGACGTCGACGACGACACGGAGGTCAACCCATGAGCAGCTCCCAGGCCACGACGACGTCGCCGGGAACTCCACCCCCCTCGCGGAACCCGTTCGCCCGCGCGATGCGGCCGCTCAACTCCCTGGTCGAGCGCTTCATCCCCAGCGCGCTCGTCTTCGCGATCGTCCTCACGGTCGTGGTCGCGGTCCTCGCGCTCGTCCTGACCGACGCCGGCCCGGTCGACGTGCTGATGGCCTGGGGCGACGGCCTCGCGGGGCTGCTCGCCTTCATGACGCAGATGGCGCTCATCCTGCTGCTGGGGCACATGCTCGCCAACACCCGCCCGGTGCGCCGGCTGCTCGCGCGGCTCGGCGCCGTGCCGCGCACCGCGCTGCAGGCGTACGTCTTCGTGTTCGTCGTCGCGGCGGTCGCCTCCCTGCTGCAGTGGGGGCTCGGCCTCGTCGTGGGCGGCATCCTCGCCCGCGAGGTCGCGGCCCAGGCGCGGGAGAAGGGGATGCGCGTGCACTTCCCCCTGCTCGTGGCGGCCGGCTTCTCCGGCTTCGTCGTCTGGCACATGGGCTACACCGGCTCCGGCCCGCTGACGGCGGCGACCGAGGGCTCGTTCATCGCCACCCAGCTCGGCACCACGGTGCCCGTCGGCGAGACCACGTTCGCGACGTGGAACGTCGCCGCCGCCGTGGCCACGATCGTCGTCGTGGCGGCCGCCCTCGCCCTGGTCGCGCCGCGGGGCACCGACCGCATCGTCACGCTCGACGTCGACGCCCGCGAGAAGGACGTGGAGGTGGACGACGCCGTGGAGACGCCCGCCGACCGGCTCGACGCCTCCCGGTGGATCACGAGCCTCGTCGGTGTCGCCGTGGTCGCGTACCTCGTCGTCTACTTCACCCGCGGCGGCACGCCCACGCTGGACATCGTCAACTGGACGTTCCTCGCGCTGATCCTGCTGCTGGTGCGCAACCCGTTCGAGCTCATGGCGCTGGTCAAGGCCGCGGCCGCCAACGTGGGCGACATCCTGCTGCAGTTCCCGCTCTACGCGGGCATCCTCGGCATGATGACGGCCACCGGGCTCGTCGCCGTCCTGTCCGACTGGTTCGTGAGCATCTCGACGCCGAGCACGTTCGGAGTCCTGTCGCTGCTGTCGGCGGGGCTCGTGAACTTCTTCGTGCCGTCGGGCGGCGGGCAGTTCGCCGTGCAGGCGCCGATCCTGCTCGACGCCGCGAACGACCTCGGCGTGAACCCGGCCGTCGCGATCATGGCCATCTCCTACGGCGACCAGTGGACCAACATGATCCAGCCGTTCTGGGCGCTGCCGCTGCTGGCCATCGCCGGGCTCAAGGTCCGCGACATCCTCGGCTACACGACGGTCACGCTCATCGCCTCGGGCCTCGTCTTCGCCACCACCCTCCTGATCGTCGGCGCGGGCTGAGCCCGCAGGCGACCCCTGCCCGTCCCACGGAAAGGACCCTCATGACCCTCATGACCGACCGGCCACGCACCGGTCTCGACAAGACCGTCGCGACGGCGGCCGCGGCCGTCGCCGACGTCCCCGACGGCGCGACGCTCGCCGTGGGCGGCTTCGGCCTGTGCGGCAACCCGGTCGCGCTGATCGAGGCGCTCCTCGCCCGCGGCACCACGGACCTGGCCGTGGTGAGCAACAACTGCGGCGTCGACGACTGGGGCCTGGGCCTGCTGCTGGGGGCCGGACGCATCCGCCGGATGACCAGCTCGTACGTGGGCGAGAACAAGGAGTTCGAGCGGCGGTTCCTGGCCGGCGAGCTCGAGCTGGTCCTCACGCCGCAGGGCACGCTCGCCGAGCAGCTGCGCGCGGGCGGCGCCGGGATCGCGGCGTTCTGGACCCGCACCGGCGTCGGCACCCAGGTGGCCGACGGCGGCCTGCCGCAGCGGTACGACGGCGCCGGCGGCGTGGCGGTGGCCTCGCTGCGCAAGGAGGTCCGCACCTTCGCGACCCCGGACGGTCCCGCCGAGTTCGTGCTCGAGGAGGCGATCACCACGGACTACGCCCTCGTGCACGCGGCGCGGGGCGACCGGCACGGCAACCTCGTCTTCCACCGCTCCGCCCGGAACTTCTCGCCGCTGGCCGCCATGGCGGGCCGGGTGTGCGTGGCCCAGGTCGAGGAGCTCGTCGAGCCGGGCGAGATCGACCCCGACGACGTGCACCTGCCCGGCGTGTTCGTGCACCGCGTGGTGCACGTGCCGGACGGCGAGAAGCGGATCGAGAAGCGCACCACCACCCCGACGACGAAGGAGGGCTGAGCCGTGCCGCTCACCCGCGACGAGATGGCCGCGCGCGCCGCGGCCGAGCTGGCCGACGGCTGGTACGTGAACCTGGGCATCGGCCTGCCGACGCTGGTGCCCAACCACGTGCCGGCGGGGCGGCACCTGGTGCTGCAGTCCGAGAACGGCCTGCTCGGCGTCGGCCCCTACCCCGCGGACGCCGACGTGGACCCCGACCTCATCAACGCCGGCAAGGAGACCGTCACCCTGCTGCCCGGCGCCTCCGTGTTCGACTCGGCGACCAGCTTCGGCATGATCCGCGGCGGCAAGATCGACGCCGCGATCCTCGGCGGCATGCAGGTCTCCGCCGGCGGCGACCTCGCCAACTGGATGATCCCCGGCAAGATGGTCAAGGGGCCCGGCGGCGCGATGGACCTGGTGCACGGCGCGCGGCGGGTGATCGTCCTCATGGAGCACACCGCCAAGGACGGCTCGCCCAAGCTGCTGCCCGAGTGCACGCTGCCGCTCACCGGGCGGGGCGTGGTGCACCGCGTCATCACCGACCTCGCCGTGCTCGACGTCGCGGCCGACGGGTTCGTGCTGCGGGAGCTCGCGCCGGGTGTCGCCGTCGACGACGTGGTGGCGGCGACGGGTGCGCCCGTCACGGTCGCCCTCGACGCGGCGGAGGCCGTCGCATGAACGCGCCCGGCGACGTCGTCGTGGTGGCCGCGGCGCGCACCCCGCAGGGCCGGCTCGGCGGCGCGCTGGCGCCGCTCACCGCCGTGGACCTGGGTGCCGTCGCCGCGCGGGCCGCGCTCGACGCCGCAGGTGAGCTCGCCGCTGAGGTCGACGCGGTCGTCGTCGGCCAGGTGCTGCAGGCGGGGGCCGGCCAGAACCCCGCCCGGCAGACCGCGGTGGCGGCGGGCGTAGGCCTGCAGGTGCCGGCCGTCACCGTGAACAAGGTCTGCCTGTCCGGCCTGACGGCGGTGATCGACGGCGCGCGGCTGCTGCGGACCGGCGAGGCGTCCGTCGTGCTGGTGGGCGGGCAGGAGTCGATGTCGCGCGCCCCGCACCTGGTCCCCGGCGCGCGGTCCGGCGTCGGGTACGGCGACGCCACGCTCCTCGACGCGGTCGCGCGCGACGGCCTCACCGACGCGTTCGACGGCCGCGCCATGGGGCTCGCCACGGAGGCGTTCAACGCGGGCGACGTCTTCGTCACGCGCGCCGAGCAGGACGCGCTCGCGGCGGCGTCGCACCAGCGCGCGGCGGCCGCTGCGAAGGACGGGCTGCTCGACGCGGAGCTGGCGCCCGTGGCGGTACCGCAGCGGCGCGGGGAGCCGGTCGTGGTGCGTGCCGACGAGGGGGTGCGCCCGGACACGACCGTCGACGGGCTCTCCCGGCTGCGCCCCGCCTTCGCCCCCGACGGGACGATCACGGCCGGCAACGCCTCGCAGCTGTCCGACGGCGCGGCGGCGCTGGTGCTCACCACCCGTGACCGCGCCGCGGCGGCGGGGGCGACGGTCCTCGCGACCCTGCGGTCGTGGGGCCAGGTGGCCGGCCCGGACACGTCCCTGCACTCGCAGCCCGCGCGCGCCGTGGAGGCCGCTCTCGCGCGCGAGGGCTGGGCGCCGGGCGACCTCGACCTCGTCGAGCTCAACGAGGCGTTCGCCGCGGTCGTCGCGGTGTCCGCGCGGCGGCTCGGCGTCGACCCGGAGCGGGTCAACCCGCACGGCGGAGGCATCTCGCTCGGCCATCCGATCGGCGCGTCCGGCGCGCGCCTGGTCGTGCACGCGGCGCACGAGCTCGCGCGCCGGCGCCGGGCCGGGGACGGCGGCCGGGCCGCGGTCGCGCTGTGCGGGGGCGGCGGCCAGGGCGAGGCGCTGCTGCTCGAGGGGTGACGCTGCTCGCGCCGGCCCGCTCAGGCGGTCCGGCGCGAGCGCGCCACGAGCACGAGGGCGACCAGCACCCCGACGACGCTCGCCGCCGCCGCGACCCAGAACGCGGCGGAGTAGGCGCCGGCGGGGTCGGCCGTGCCGGCCGCGAGAAGGGCGGTGACCACCGGGGCGGCCGCCGCGGAGCCCACGGTGCGGACCACGCTGTTCAGCCCGGTCGCCGCTCCGGTCTCGGTGGGCGGCGACCAGGTGACGACGAGCTGGGCGCAGATCGCGTACCCGATGCCGTTGCCGAGGCCCAGCACCGAGAACGCCACGACCACCGCCCACGGCGTCGCGGGCCACAGCGCCAGCCCGACGGCCCCGAGGAGCATCACGGCCGCGGCGACCGCCCCCGTGCCGCCCGGGCCGACCCGCCGCACGAGCGCCGGCGTCGCGCGACCGCCGAGGAAGACGAGGATGGCGCTGGGCAGCATCGCCAGCCCGGAGACGGTCACGCTCATGCCGTGCCCGTAGCCGGTGCCCGCCGGCGCCTGCATGAGCAGCGGCAGCGCGACGTAGCAGACGTAGGGCACGAACCCCACGGCCACGGTGAGCAGGCTGACGAGCACGATCGGCCCGTGCCGGAAGGTGCGCACGTCGACCACCGGCGCGGCGGTGTGGCGCTCGACGAGGACCAGAGCGGCGAGCAGCAGCGCGCCGGCCACCCCGACGACGACCGTCCGGGCCGACGTCCAGCCCCACGCGCCACCCTGCGAGACGGCGAGCAGCACGCCCACGAGCCCGCCCGCGAGCAGCGCGATGCCGGCCCAGTCCGTCCGGCGCCGCACGGCGGGCGCTCCGCCGCGGGGCACCCACGCGGCCACCAGCGCGCCCGAGCCGAGGATCAGCACCGCGCCCAGCACGAAGAGCCAGCGCCAGCCCAGGGCGTCGACGACCACGCCTCCCACCACGAGCGCGGCGCCCGCGCCGAGCCCGATCATGCCGGGGATCCAGCCGAACGCGGCCGCGAGCCGCTGCCCCGACAGCAGGGAGCGCGCCAGCGCGAGGGCGAGCGGGAAGGTCGCGGTGCTCACGCCCTGGACCACGCGCGCGGCGAGGAGCACGCCGAGGTTCGGGGCCGCCGCGGCCACGAGGGTCGCCGCGGCGAACACGACGATGGTGCCGAGCAGCACCCGGCGGTGGCCGAACCGGTCCCCGAGGTTGCCGACGACGGGCGCGAGGACCGCCCCTGCCAGCAGGAACGCCGTGAGGATCCACCCGGTCCCCTGCGCCGTCGCGCCGAGCTCGCGGCCGAGGGTCGGCAGGGCCGGGACCACGAGCGTCTGCATCAGCGAGAACGCCAGCACCGCGGCGCTCAGCGCGAGGGTCACGAGCCCGGGGCGGCGCACCACGGTGCTGTCGGTCGGGTCGCCGTGGGCCTCGTGGGTTGCGATGTCGGGTCCGATGTCGGGTCCGATGTCGGGTCCGATGTCGGGTCCGATGTCGGGTCCGATGTCGGGTGCGGTGTCGGGTGCGGTGTCGGGTGCGGTGTCGGGTGCGACGTCGGGCGCCGGGCGGGACGGAGGCACGGGCGGGCTCGCTCTCTGTGTGGAGGGTGGCTGCGCCTCGTCGCGCGGGGCCGGGATCGGGCGAAACGAATCGGAACGGAACCGTCGTTCCGATTCACCCTAACATCCGGCCGCGGGCTACCGTGTGCCCATGCCCTCCCCCGCCGACCCGTCCGACGAGCGCGCTGACCGTCCGCTGCCCGGCCGGAAGCGGGAGGCCCGCGCCAACGACACGGCCGTGCTGGCCGCCGCGCGCGAGGTCTTCGCCGCCCAGGGCCACGGCGCCTCGATGGCCGACGTCGCCCGGCACGCCGGCGTCGGCGTGGGCTCGGTGTACCGCCGCTACCCCACCAAGGAGGCGCTGGTCGAGGCGCTCCACGTGCAGGCCGTCCGCGAGGCGGCACGCCTCGCGAGCGAGGTCGCGGACGGGTACGTGTCCGGCCCCTCGACCGACGACGGCGCCGTCGGCACGTTCCTGGCCCGGCAGATCGCCGAGGCCACCGGCCCGCTGCTGCGCCCTCCCGGGACGGGCGGGCCGCTCACCGCCGACCTGGCCGCCGCGACGCGCGACCTGCGCGTCGGGCTCGAGCGGCTGGTCGCCTACGACCGCGCCGCGGGCGTCCTGCCCGCCGGCTTCACGACCGCCGACGTCATGCAGCTGCTGCTGCACCTGCGCCCTGCGCTCCCCTTCCCCCGCGCCGAGGCGGACGCCCTGCACCTGCGCTACCTCCGCCTCGTCCTGGCCGGGCTGCGCGCGCGGGCACGCGACGACGTCGGCCTCGGCGACGGGCCGCGCTGGGACGAGTGGGTCGGCGCCTGGCACGACTGAGCGCCGTCCCGCCCGTCACTCCTGCGGCGCGTGCCGCTCCAGGAACTCGTAGACCTCGGTCGTGTCGACGCCGGGGAACGCGCCGGACGGCATCGCCGCCAGCATGGACGCGTGCGGGCGGGCGCTCGGGAAGGCGTGCCCGCCCCAGCGGCGGGCGAGCGGCTCCGCCGGCCGCCGGCAGCAGCTCTCGTCGGGGCAGCGCGACGTGCTGCGCGCCGTGGTCTCCCGACCCAGGAACCACTTGACCTGCGCGTACGGCACCCCGACGCTCACCGAGAACCGCCCGTCGGCCGTGTCCTGCACGCGCGACGTGCACCAGTACGTGCCGGTCGGGGTGTCGGTGTACTGGTAGTACGGGCTGAGCCGGTCGGCGATGCCGAACACGACGCGGGCCGTCCAGTGCCGACACACGTGCTGCCCCTCGACCGTGCCGAGCGGGTCGGCCGGGAAGCGCACGCCGTCGTTCTCGTACGCCTTGTGGATCGCCCCCGACTCGTGGACCTTCATGAAGTGCACCGGGATGCCCAGGTGCCGGGTCGCCAGGTTCGTGAAACGGTGGGCGACCGTCTCGTAGGACACGGCGAACGCGTCGCGCAGGTCCTCCAGCGAGATCGACCGCCGCTCCTTGGCCTCGCGCAGCTGCTTGACCGCCTCGCGCTCGGGCACCAGCAGCGCCGCGCACAGGTAGTTCGCCTCGACGCGCTGGCGCAGGAACTCGCGGTAGTCGCGCGGCTCGGCGTGCTCCAGCACGTGCGAGGCGAGGGCCTGCAGCACCGCGGAGCGCGCCTCCGACCGCCCCCGGATCCCGTTGCTCGGCAGGTAGACCCGGCGGTGCAGCTGGTCGATGACGGCACGCGTGGACTGCGGCAGGTCCGGCTCGTAGTGGATCGAGAAGCCGAGATGGGCGGCCAGCTCCCCCACCGCCCGCTGCGGCAGCGGCCCGCGGCCGTGCCCGACGTCGTCGAGCAGGCCGCGCGCGACGATCTCCAGGTCGGGGAAGTAGTTGTCCTGCGCGCGCATGTCGGCGCGCAGCTCGGTGTTCGCGCGGCGCGCCTCCTCCGGGGTGAGCGCCCGCTCGGAGTGCAGCCGCTCCAGCTCGCGCTGCAGCCCGACGATCGCCTCGAGCGCGTCCGACGGCAGCGACTTGCCCACCTTCACAGGGCGCACCCCGAGCGCGGAGAAGAGCGACCCCCTTTGCACCCGCTCCAGCTCGATCTCCAGGGCGTCGCGGTGCGACGGCGCCTCGGCCGAGAGCAGGTCCTCGACGCTCGCGCCGAGGGCGCGGGCCACCGCCTGCAGGCGCGCGATGGTGGGCTCGCGCTTGCCGTTCTCGAGCATCGAGACCTGCGACGGCGCACGTCCGATGGCCTCTCCGAGCTGCTCGAGGGTCATGCCACGGCGGGTGCGCAGGTGCCGGATACGACGGCCGATCGTGAGGGCGTCCGCCTCGTGCTCGATCGGGATGCCGGTCGGCAGCGTGGCGTCGTCCCGGGTACCGGGCCGGTTGTCGGTCGAGATGGCCATGCTCGAGGGTGACACGCGCCACACCTTCCGTCCAGGAGAAGAACCTCGGAATTTCTCTCCAGAATTCCTGGCGGCAGGGTGGTGCGGCAGGCGAGGGTCGTGGTCATCGGCACCACGCCATGCGACACCGAGCGACACCGAGCGACGAAAGAGGCACGACATGACCGCCACCCTCGAGCCCCGCACCACCGCCACCGGCGACCAGACGCAGACCGCCGCCGCGCTGGCCGAGCAGTGGGCGTCCGACCCCCGCTGGGCGGGCGTCGAGCGCACCTACACGGCCGAGGACGTCGTCGCGCTGCGCGGTTCGGTCGGCGAGGAGTTCACCCTGGCGCGGCGCGGCGCCGAGCGGCTGTGGCGACAGCTCCACGAGGAGGACTTCATCAACGCGCTCGGCGCGCTGACCGGCAACCAGGCCGTGCAGCAGGTGAAGGCCGGGCTCCAGGCCATCTACCTCTCGGGCTGGCAGGTGGCCGGCGACGCGAACCTCGCGGGCCAGACCTACCCCGACCAGTCCCTGTACCCGGCGAACTCCGTGCCCGCCGTCGTGCGCCGCATCAACAACGCGCTGCTGCGCGCCGACCAGATCGACGTCTCCGAGAACGGCGCCCCGACGCGCGACTGGCTCGCCCCGATCGTCGCGGACGCCGAGGCCGGCTTCGGCGGCCCGCTCAACGCGTACGAGCTGATGCGGTCGATGATCGCGTCGGGCGCCGCGGGCGTGCACTGGGAGGACCAGCTCGCCAGCGAGAAGAAGTGCGGCCACCTCGGCGGCAAGGTGCTCATCCCGACGCAGCAGCACGTGCGCACGCTCAACGCGGCCCGTCTCGCGGCCGACGTCTCCGACGTGCCGAGCGTCGTCATCGCCCGCACGGACGCCGAGGCCGCCACGCTGCTCACGTCCGACGTCGACGAGCGCGACCGCCCCTTCCTCACCGGCGGCCGCACGGGCGAGGGCTTCTACGAGGTCCGCAACGGCGTCGAGCCGTGCATCGCCCGGGCCAAGGCCTACGCCCCGTACGCCGACCTCATCTGGATGGAGACCGGCACCCCCGACCTCGAGCTCGCGCGCAGCTTCGCCGAGGCCGTGAAGTCCGACTTCCCGGACCAGATGCTGGCGTACAACTGCTCGCCGTCGTTCAACTGGAAGAAGCACCTGGACGACGACACCATCGCGAAGTTCCAGCGCGAGCTGGGCGCCATGGGCTTCCGCTTCCAGTTCATCACCCTGGCCGGCTTCCACGCCCTCAACTACTCGATG
Source organism: Isoptericola sp. NPDC057391 (assembly GCF_042668085.1). Lineage (NCBI taxonomy): Bacteria > Bacillati > Actinomycetota > Actinomycetes > Micrococcales > Promicromonosporaceae > Isoptericola > Isoptericola sp. NPDC057391. The sequence goes on from NZ_JBHVBO010000126.1 coordinate 10,072, forward strand.
TTCGACCTCGCCCACGGCTACGCCCGCGAGCAGATGTCCGCCTACGTGCGGCTGCAGGAGGCCGAGTTCGCCGCCGAGGAGCGCGGCTACACCGCGACCAAGCACCAGCGCGAGGTCGGCACCGGCTACTTCGACCGCGTGTCGACGGCGCTCAACCCCGACGCCGCCACCCTCGCCCTCGCCGGCTCCACCGAGGCCGCGCAGTTCTGAGAGCCGTGCGGCTCTGAACCTCCCCCACCCGCTCAGCCCCGACAGACCGGAGGCACGCCATGACCACGCTCACGTCCCCGACCACCGCCCCGGTGCCCGCCGTCGCGCCCGCCGTCGGCACGCCGCTCGCCGACACGGCGACCGACCCGTTCGTCTGGGGCGGGACGTCGCTCGCGGAGGGTCACCTCACCGTCACCGCCCCGCTCGGGCCGCGCGACGAGGAGATCCTCACCCCGGAGGCGCTGGCGTTCCTGGCGATGCTGCACGACCGGTTCGCCGACGACCGCACCGAGCTGCTGCTGGAGCGTCAGCGGCGGATGCGACGCATCGCGGACGGCGACGACCCGGACTTCCACCCCGCCACCCGGCCCGTGCGCGACGACCCGTCCTGGCGGGTCGCGGGCGCGGCCGGGGCGCCGGGGCTGAGCGACCGGCGCGTCGAGATCACGGGCCCGACGGACCCGAAGATGACCATCAACGCGCTGAACTCGGGCGCCCGGTGCTGGCTGGCCGACGCCGAGGACGCGCAGTCGCCCACGTGGCGCAACGTGGTGGAGGGCCAGCTCGCCCTGCACGACGCGATCCGCGGCACGCTGACGTTCACCAACCCGGCCGGCAAGCGGTACGAGCTGCGCTCGACGGACCTCACCGAGCTGCCGACGATCGTGTTCCGGCCGCGCGGCTGGCACCTGTTCGAGTCGCACCTGGCCTACACCGGCCCGGACGGGTCGACGCAGCCGGCGTCGGGCTCGCTCGTCGACTTCGGGCTGTACCTCTTCCACAACGCCCACGAGCTGGTCTCCCGCGGCCGCGGGCCGTACTTCTACCTGCCGAAGCTCGAGGGCTACCGCGAGGCACGGCTGTGGAACGAGGTCTTCGAGGCGGCGCAGGAGGCGCTCGGCCTCCCCCGCGGCACGATCCGCGCCACGGTGCTCATCGAGACGCTGCCCGCCGCGTTCGAGATGGAGGAGATCCTCTACGAGCTGCGCGACCACTGCGCCGGCCTCAACGCCGGCCGGTGGGACTACCTGTTCAGCGTGATCAAGTGCTTCCGCACGCGGGGGTCGTCGTACGTGCTGCCCGACCGCGGCCAGGTGACGATGACCGCGCCGTTCATGCGGGCGTACACCGAGCTCCTCGTCGCCACGTGCCACAAGCGCGGGGCGCACGCCATCGGCGGCATGAGCGCCTTCATCCCCGACCGCCGCTCCCCCGAGGTGACCGAGCGCGCCGTCGAGCAGGTGTGGGCCGACAAGACGCGCGAGGCCCACGACGGCTTCGACGGCACCTGGGTGGCCCACCCCGACCTGGTCGAGGTGGCGCGCGGCGCGTTCGACGAGGTGCTCGGCGAGCGCGAGAACCAGGTCGACCGCCGGCGGGACGACGTCGAGGTGGGCCAGGCCGAGCTGCTCGACGTCGCCTCGGCGCGGCGGGGCGGTGCGACGGTCACGGCGGCCGGGCTGCGGACCAACGTCTCCGTGGGGCTGCGCTACATCGAGTCGTGGCTGCGCGGCACGGGCGCGGCGGCGATCGACCACCTCATGGAGGACGCGGCCACGGCCGAGATCTCCCGGTCCCAGGTGTGGCAGTGGGTCGCGTCCGGCACGACGACGGACGACGGCCTGCCCATCACCCGCGTGCGCTGCGAGGCCGTGCTTCGCGACGTCCTGCGCGGTCTGCCCCGGTTCGCCGGCGACCGGTTCGAGGACGCCGCAGCGCTGTTTCGCGAGGTGGCGCTGGGCGAGGAGTTCCCGCCGTTCCTCACCACCGGCGCGTACGCCCGCTACCTGGCGGGCTGAGCGTCCGCCCGGACGGCGCCGGGCACGCGGCTGCGCACGAACCCCGCCCGGGGACGTGCTGGACCGCGCACGCGGCGTCCCGGACCTGGCCGGCGTGTTCGCGCTGGTGGCCGAGGGGCGGGCGGCACTGTCCCCCACTCCGGCCGCGCTGCCGCTGTGCTTCTTCCACCCGCTGCACGGCCCCGCCGCCCGCCGCGTCCCCTGGCGTCCGGTGGGCCGCCGGGAGCAACTGCGGATCGCCGCCTGCGACACCTGCATCCGTGCGGTCCGCGCCCGCCGCGCACCGGAGGTCCTCACGGAC
>NZ_JBHVBO010000127.1:0-12282 GCF_042668085.1 Isoptericola sp. NPDC057391
CACCCGCCCGGGTGCGGCGCCGTCGTCCTCGGTGAGGCCGGCTCGTGCTCGGCGGGGGCGTCGCTCAGCGCGCGGCGCCCGCTCCCACGAAAGGCGCCATCGCCTCCTCCAGCCGGGCTGCCTCCGCGACGTCGGCGAACGACGCGACGTCGACCGGGCGCCCGCGGTCGATCGCGGTGAGCGGCGCGACGGGCGGGTCCTCGATCACGCGCAGGACCGGCGGGATCGCCCGCGCCACCGGCTGCGCGGCCAGGGCCGCCACGCGGGACAGGGCACGCGCGGGCCAGGGCAGCCCGGTGGCGGCGGTCCGCGTGAACCCGGGGTGCACGAGGACGTAGCGCGCCCGGCGCGACGGGGTGGCGTGGGCGTGCGCGACGGCGAGCAGCTCGGCGGCGCGCCCGCCCTGCGCGGTGGCCTCGACGACGCCGTAGCCGCCCTCGAGCATGAGGTCGTCCCAGCGGATCCGGCCGTGGACGACACCCACGCCGTTGAGGCTCACGATCACGGGGCGCGCCGCCCGGTCGAGCTGCGGGCCCAGGCCCTCGCCCAGCACCCGCCGCGCAAGGTAGTACAGCGCGAGCGACGCCTCGACCCCCTCCACGGTGACCCGGCGGCGCAGCTGCGGGGCGTAGGCCGTGAGGACGAGGGCGTCGACGACCTCGTGCCGCTGCCGGACCCGTTCGACGACGGCCCACGCCCCCGCGGCGGTCGTGAGGTCGCCGGCGACGAAGCTCGCGCGGCCGCGCGCCCCGACGCCCGCGGCGCGCTCGAGGAAGGCCGCTCCCCGGCCCGCGTCCCGGCCGACGACCGTCACCGCGTCCCCCGCCTCGAGCCGGGCCAGCGCGATACCCAGCCCCAGCCCCGCCGTCCCGCCGGCCACCACCGTCGTCCTGCCCATGCCCGCTCCCTCGGTCCGGCCGGGCACCCTCTGCCCGGCTCGCCGACGACGGTAGGAATCGCGCGATCGACAAGTCAACGAGCGATGACTTAGCCTCCGAGGATGGTCGTACGACGGGACAAGGAGGCCACGCGGGCCCGGCTGCTGGACGCCGCCCGCCGCCGGTTCGCGGAGCACGGGTACGCCGGCACGAGCGTCCGCGCCGTGGCGGGGGACGCCGGCGTCGACGCCGCGCTCGTCTTCCGGTACTTCGGCTCCAAGGACGGGCTCTTCGTGGCCGCGACGGCCGACGAGGACCCGCAGGACCTCCTCGGTCTGGCTCCCGAGGAGTTCGCGGACCGCCTGATGTCGATGTTCGCGTTCCCGCCCGACGGCACCCGGCCCGTGGCGGCCCTGCTGCGCGCGGGCGGCCGGCCCACCGGCGAGGCGCGGCTGCAGGCGGCGGTCTGCGGGCCGTACCTCCGGGACCTGGCGGGCGCGCTGGACGGCGACGACCCCGAGGTGCGCGCCGAGCTCCTGGTCGCCTGGGTGCTCGGCGTCGCGGTGATGCGCGGCGTCGTGCCCGGCACGCTGCTCGGACGTGTCGACCAGGACGCGCTCGCCCGGTACTCCCGCGCCGTCGTGCGCGCCCTGGTCTCCCCCGACGGGAGCGGACCGCCCGAGCGCGGTCAGTAGCGCGTGATCGTCACCCTCGGCGACACCACCGTCGCGACGTGCGCCGAGTCCGACGGCACGTACCGGAACCGCAGGTAGACCTTGCCCCGCCTCCCGTCCGCGGTCCGGAGGTACCTCGCCGGGATCTTGACGCGCTGGTCGCCCCGGTCGCGGGTCGTCAGGGCCCAGTCCGTCGCCCACCGCGTGCGCCAGCCGGAGCTCTTCGCCCGCGGGCTGCGCGTCTCCAGCACCAGCCGGCCGCGCTCCGGCATCCCGGCGGTGCGCACCCGCACCGTGCCCGGCTCGGACTTCCCGAGGTTCGCCTTCACCCGGTAGCGCGTCGTCGGCATCGTCAGCCGCACGCTCGGCCTCGCCTTGTTGACGCGCTGCTTCCAGGTGCGCCTCGCCGACGCGTCCGTCGCCTTCGAGGGGACGAAGGTCGCCGTGAGCGTCCGTGCGCTGTGCGGCGGGAGCGCCGTCCCGCTCACCAGGACGGAGGCCCTGCCGTCGACGACTCTGGCCGTCCCGACCTTGCCACGGTTCGCCCACGTGAGGTCCACGCGCCCCTGCGGCCTCGCCCCTGGTGCCGACACCGTGACCTGGACGCGCCGTGACGTGCCGTACGACCACGACCGTGCCGTTGCAGCATGAGCAGCCCGTTCTCTCGTTGTTGGCTGAAAGGTAGCGGCACGCGCGCTCGGCGGCCAGTGACCTGTGGACGGACGTCCCCCGGCCGCCGGCGCACGCCGATGACGTCTACCGTGTGCCCATGCGTGCAGCCGTCATCCACGGGCCCCGCGACGTCCGCGTCGAGGACCGCCCGGACCCGAAGATCCTCACCCCCGGCGACGCGGTGGTCCGCGTCGTCGCCGCCTGCGTGTGCGGCTCCGACCTGTGGCCCTACCGCGGCGTCACGGCCGTGAAGCGGCCGCGCCCCATCGGTCACGAGCTGGTGGGCGTGGTCGAGGAGCTGGGCTCCGACGTCACGTCGGCGCAGGTCGGCGACTTCGTGATCCTGCCGTTCACCATGTGCTGCGGGGAGTGCCAGTCCTGCCGGGCGGGCTACCCGGCGGCGTGCGACCTCGTCACGGGCTTCGGCTCCACCGACCGCTGGGGCAACCCGGTCGACGGCGCCCAGGGCGAGCGCGTGCGCATCCCCCTCGCGCAGCACTCGCTGTTCCCCGTGGGCCGGCCGGAGGCCGAGCTCGAGGCCGCGGGCCTCGTGCCGCACCTCCTCAGCCTCGCCGACGTCATGTCGACCGGGTACCACGCCGCGTTCTCCGCGGGCGTCTCCGCGGGTGACACCGTCGTCGTGGTCGGCGACGGCGCGGTGGGCCTCTCGGGCGTGATCGGGGCCCGGCTGCTCGGCGCGGAACGCGTGATCGCGATGAGCCGGCACGCCGACCGCGCGGCCCTCGCCCGCGAGCTCGGTGCCACCGACGTCGTCGCCGAGCGCGGCGAGGAGGGCGTCGCGGCCGTGCGCGACCTGCTCGGCGGCGATCTCGCGGACGCGGCGCTGGAGTGCGTCGGCACCAAGCAGTCGATGGACACCGCGCTCGACGTGGTGCGCGGCGGCGGCCGCGTCGGCTTCGTCGGGGTCCCGAACGGGGGTCCGGAGCTGAGCGTGCGGCGCCTGTTCGACCGCAACGTCACCATCGGCGGCGGCATGGCGTCCGCCCGCCGCTACATGGAGACGCTGCTGCCCCAGGTCCTGTCCGGCGCGATCGCGCCCGGCAAGGTCTTCGACCTGGAGCTGCCGCTCGCCGACGTCGCCGAGGCGTACGCCGCGATGGACGAGCGCCGCGCCACCAAGGTGCTGGTCCGGCCGTGACGTCGCCCGGAGCCGTCCGCTCGACCACGGGCCGGGGTCGGTCTTCGTCGCGGTGGCCGGCTCCGGCCTGACGGTCACGTCTCCACGAGGCAGCAGGCCGGCGAGCAGCGCGACGGCGCAGCAGGCGGCGGCGAGGACGAGCCGGGTCGGGGCGGGCGCGTGAGGTCATGCCCGTCAGCGTCGCGGACGCCGCGGGCGTCGCGCGTCGCCCGCAGGTCGCCGGTCGTCGCGACCCAGGTCGCCCCCTCCGACTGTTGTGGGTTCGATCGTGGCCCTTTTTCGGCGCGAGAACGGGCCACGAGCCCACCCACAACGGTCAGGGGCGGCCGGCGTAGGGCATGACCTCGTCCCAGCGGACGGGGGTCTCGCGGACGTGGATGCCGGGGCGCGGGGCCTCGACCATCATGCCGCCGCCGGCGTAGATCGCCACGTGCCGGATGGTCGACGGGTCCGAGGTGTCGTTGGCGTAGAAGATGAGGTCGCCGGGGCGCATCTGGTCGTAGGAGACCTTGCCGACGGAGAGGTACTGCGACCGCGACGTGCGCGTGATCCACACGCCCGCCGCGTTCCACGCCCCCGAGGTCAGCCCCGAGCAGTCGTAGCCCGGGTTGCCCTCGCCGCCCCACTGGTACGGGGTCCCGATCTTCGAGCGAGCCCACGCCAGCGCCTCACGACCCTGCGCGGCGCTGCCCTGGCCGACGCCGCTGACCGGCGGCGGGTCGGGCCTCGGGTCCGGCTTCGGGTCGGGCCTCGGCGCCGGGTCGGGGGCGGGCTCGCGGGTGCGGGTCGGCTGCGGGTCGGGCTCGGCGACGCGCTCGGCGTCGGCCCCCGCACCGTCGCCCGCGCCGCCGGACCGCGGCCGGCCGGGCCCGGCGGCGGCCTGCGGGTCGGCGTCGTCCCCCCGGTCCCCCGCCGCGTCGGACGCGCCCGGCGGGGCGGTCGACGGCGCGGCGTCCTCGGCCCGCTCCCGCGCGGCAGCCTCGCGCGCGGCGGCGGCCCGCTCCTGGCGGTCGGCCTCGCGCTGGCGCTCGAGCTCGACGCTGGTGCTGCGCAGGTCCGCGAGCCGCGCGAACAGGCGGTCGCGCTCGTCCTCGGCGGCTGAGGTGCGGGCGGTGAGGTCGTCGGCCGTGCGCTGCGCGGCGGCGAACGCCGCCTCGGCCACCGCGCCGGCCTCCTGCTGCGCGACGCGGGCGGCCAGCCAGCGGGCGTCGGCGTTGCGCGCCGCGGAGCGCACGTCCGCCTGGTGCGCGAGGGCGCCGGCGACCTTCCGGTCCACGGCGCGCTGCGCGGCCTCGGTCGACACCACGTCCCCCACGTCGCGCGCCCCGGCGACGACGTCGAGCGGTCCGAGCCCGTTCGCGTTCGCGCGCGCCGTGGTGCGGTACGCCTCGGCCAGCGTGCCGCGGGCGGCCTCCTCGGCGCGCTGGGCACGGTCGGCCCGCTCGCGCGCCTCGGCGGTCTCGCGCGTCGCCGCGGCGAGCGCCTCACGCGCCTCGGCGTAGTCCTCCGCGGCGGTCTGGACGGCGGCCTCGGCACGGGAGAGCTCGGCGCGGATCGCGTCCAGCCGCGCCTGCGCTCCGGCCACGTCGAGCGCGGCGGCGTCCGCCGCGGCGTGCGCGGCCGCGACGTCGTCGTCGGACGGCGGCTCCGCCCACGCGACGCCCCCGGCGGCCACGGGAGCGCCGCCGATCAGCGCGGCGACGGCCCACGACGCGACCCGTGCGGCACGGCGAGTCCGAGGCATGTCCTGCTCCTTCCTGGGCCGACGCACCGGAAGGCCCGCTCCGGGCAACCTCGCCCAGACTCGCCCCGGGCGAGCAGGACCGCCACCCGAGAGTGCGATCGCGACGCGCTCCGCAAGGCGACACGCCGTCCATATTCTGGTCCCGAATGGTGAGACATGGGTGTCGCGTGCTCCGCCGCCGGGCTACGGTCGTCCGCATGTCCCGTCGAATGTGCCGCTGACCACCGCGCACGTTCGCCTGCCTGCGGCCGCCCGTCGACCCAGCCATCCGCTCCGCGTGCGCAGCCGACCGCCGCGGCCCGCCAGACGCGCAGGCCTCCTGGTTCCCGCCGCGGCCCGATCACCGCCGACCGAGCCCGAGCCCCAGGAGCACGCCATGACCTCCAGCTGGACCTTCGAGACCCGCCAGATCCACGCCGGCCAGACCCCGGACCCCGTCACCGGGGCCCGCGCGCTGCCGATCTACCAGACCACGTCGTTCGAGTTCCCCACCGCCGACGTCGCCGCCGACCGCTTCGCGCTCGCCGACCTCGGCCCCATCTACACGCGCATCGGCAACCCCACGCAGGAGGCCGTCGAGGCGCGCATCGCGGACCTGGAGGGCGGCGTCGGCGCGCTGCTCGTCGCGTCCGGCCAGGCGGCCGAGACGCTCGCGATCCTCAACGTCGCGCAGGCCGGCGACCACGTCGTCGCCAGCCCCAGCCTGTACGGCGGCACGTACAACCTGCTGCGGCACACGCTGCCCAGGCTGGGCATCGAGACCACGTTCGTCGACGACCCGCACGACCCCGAGTCGTGGCGCGCAGCGGCCCGGCCGACGACGAAGGCGTTCTTCGCCGAGACCATCCCCAACCCGCGCGCCGACGTGCTGGACATCGCCGCCGTCGCGGACGCCGCCCACGAGGTCGGCGTGCCGCTCATCGTGGACAACACGATCGCCACCCCGTACCTGGTGCGCCCGATCGAGCACGGCGCCGACGTCGTCGTGCACTCGGCCACGAAGTACCTCGGGGGCCACGGCGCGGCCATCGGCGGCGTCATCGTCGACGGCGGCACCTTCGACTACGCCGCGCAGCCCGAGCGCTTCCCCGGCTTCAACCAGCCGGACGAGAGCTACCACGGGCTCGTCTACGCCCGCGACCTCGGCGTGGGCTCCGCCCTCGGCGCCAACCTCGCCTTCGTGCTCAAGGCGCGCGTCCAGCTGCTGCGCGACCTCGGGCCCGCCGTCGCGCCCTTCAACGCCTTCCTGCTCGCCCAGGGCCTCGAGACGCTGTCCCTGCGCGTGGAGCGGCACGTCGCCAACGCGCAGCACGTGGCCGAGTGGCTCGAGGAGCGCGCCGACGTGCGCCTCGTGCACTACGCCGGGCTGCCGTCGTCGCCATGGCACGAGAACGCCCGGAAGTACGCCCCGAAGGGCGCCGGCGCGGTGATCGCGTTCGAGCTCGACGTCGCCGACCCGGAGCTGGCGAACGCCGCCGGGCGGGCGTTCGTCTCGGCGCTGCAGCTGCACTCGCACGTGGCGAACATCGGCGACGTGCGCTCCCTGGTGATCCACCCGGCGTCGACCACGCACTCGCAGCTCACCCCGGAGGCACAGGCGCAGTCCGGCGTGACGCCGGCCCTGGTGCGGCTCGCCGTCGGCCTCGAGGGGATCCAGGACATCCTCGCCGACCTCGAGCTCGGCTTCGCCGCGGCGGCGGAGGTCGTCGCGGGCGCGTCGGACGGCTCGGCGTCCGACGACGAGGCCGCCGCGTGACGGCGGTGCCCGGCCCCTCCGGGCGGTGCGAGGGCGGCGTCGCCGCCACCGTGCCGTCGGTGGGCGGGCGCCGCTCGGGCACCGCCCCGACGGTCCGCCCGACAGCGCCGGACCCGGTCTCCCGGGCGCAGGTCAAGCCGCCCGTGCCCGCCACCGGCGCGTGGCGCGACGGCGACCCCGTCGCCGACCGGAGGTTCGCCGACGTCGGCGCCGTCGAGCTCGAGGCGGGCGGCGTGCTGCCCGACGTGCGGGTGGCGTACGAGACGTGGGGCGAGCTCGCCCCCGACGGCTCCAACGCCGTCCTCGTGCTGCACGCGCTGACCGGCGACGCGCACGTCACCGGCCCCGCCGGGCCGGGGCAACCGACCGCCGGCTGGTGGGCCGACATGATCGGCCCCGGCGCCCCCATCGACACCGACCGGTACTTCGTCGTCGCGCCCAACGTGCTGGGCGGCTGCCAGGGCACCACGGGCCCGGCGTCGCCCGCACCGGACGGCCGGCCGTGGGGCGCCCGCTTCCCCCGGATCACCACGCGCGACCAGGTCGCCGCGGAGATCGAGCTGGCCCGGCAGCTCGGCGTCGAGCGCTGGTCGCTGGTCGTCGGGGCGTCGATGGGCGGGCTGCGGGTGCTGGAGTGGGCGCTGCTCGGCCCCGAGGCCGGGATCGCGGTGGACGGCATCGCCGCCATCGCGACGACGGCGCAGACGTCGGGCGACCAGATCGCCTGGGCGCACCCGCAGCTCGGCGCCATCCGCGCCGACCCGCGGTGGCGCGCCGGCGACTACTACGACGCGCCCGACGGCGACGGGCCGGACACCGGGCTGGCCATCGCACGGCAGATCGCGCACACCACCTACCGGACGGCGGCGGAGCTCGACGTGCGGTTCGGTCGCCTGCCGCAGGGCGGCGAGGACCCGCTGGCGGACGGGCGGTACGCCGTGCAGTCCTACCTCGACCACCACGGGGACAAGCTCGCCCGCCGGTTCGACGCCAACTCCTACCTGGTGCTCACCGAGTCGATGCTGAGCCACGACCTGGGTCGCGACCGCGGCGGCGTCGAGTCGGCGCTCTCGCAGATCACGTCGCGCGCGCTGGTCGTGGCGGTCGACTCCGACCGGCTGTTCCCGCCGGAGCAGGCGAGCCGCATCGCGGCGTGGCTGCCCGCGGCGGAGCCGCTGCGCATCGTCACGTCCGACTTCGGGCACGACGGCTTCCTCATCGAGTTCGACCAGCTCGGGCCGATCGTCGCCGACTTCCTCGCGGGGGCGAGCGTCGAGGAGGACGAGGCCGGGGCATGATCGGCGTATGAGCACCACCGTCACGCTTCCCGACGGTCGCGCCGTCCCGGCGCTGGGCCAGGGCACCTGGTACCTCGGCGAGACGCCGTCCCGCCGCGCCGAGGAGCTCGAGGCGCTGCGCACCGGCCTCGACCTGGGGCTCACCCTCGTCGACACCGCCGAGATGTACGGCGAGGGTGCGGCCGAGGAGCTGGTGGGCGAGGCCGTCGCGGGTCGTCGTGACGACGTCGTGCTGGTCAGCAAGGTCTACCCGTGGAACGCCGACGCCCGCGGCACGGTGGAGGCGTGCCGGGCCAGCCTGCGCCGGCTCGGCACCGACCGGCTCGACCTCTACCTGCTGCACTGGCGCGGCGGCGTGCCGCTGGCGGAGACGGCGGCCGCGCTCGACGCGCTGGTGCAGGCGGGTGACGTGCTCGGCTGGGGCGTCAGCAACCTCGACGTCGACGACCTGCGCAAGCTCGAGGGCGTCGCCGGCGGGCTGGGCAGCGCGTGCCAGACCGACCAGGTGCTCTACAACCTCTCGCGCCGCGGCCCCGAGCACGACCTGCTCCCGTTCCTCCGGGAGCGCGGCGTCGCGACCATGGCGTACTCGCCCGTGGAGCAGGGACGCATCCTCGGCGACCCCGCGCTGCGGAAGGTCGCCCGGCGGCACGGCGCGACGCCGGCGCAGGTCGCGCTCGCGTGGGTCCTGGCGGGCGAGGGCGTCGTCGCGATCCCGCGGTCCGGGTCCGCCGCCCACGTGCGCGAGAACGCCGCGGCGCGCGACCTGCGCCTGGGCGCCGAGGACCTCGCCGAGCTCGACGCCGCCTTCCCGCCACCGCGCGGTCCCGTGCCGCTGGACATGCTCTGACGGGTGAACCTCCGCGCGGCCCGCGCCACCGCGGTGCGGGTGGCGTAGGCCGTGCCTAGCGTGGACCTCGGCCGCGGAGCCCGCGGCCGGCCCGTTCCGACACCCACTCCCACGCAACGCTGCTGGAGGCGACCCATGGTCCGGCTCAACCCGTATCTCAGCTTCAAGAATCAGGCCGCCGAGGCCCTCGAGTTCTACCGGTCGGTGCTCGGCGGCGAGCTCGACATCAGCCGGTTCGGCGACATGCCCGCGGACTCCGGCATGCCGATCGAGGAGTCCGACAAGGACCTCGTGATGCACGGCCAGCTCGAGACGCCGTCCGGCCTCACCCTCATGGCCGCGGACACCGGCACGATGATGCCCTACGTCGCGCCCACCAGCGGCGTCACGGTCGCGCTGACCGGCGGGCCGGAGGACTACGACTACGTCGCGAGCGCGTACGCGAAGCTGGCCGAGGGCGGCACGGACGCGATGCCGTTCGACAAGGCGCCCTGGGGCGACTTCTACGGCCAGGTCACCGACCGGTACGGCATCGCCTGGATGTTCGACGTCGGCGCGCCCTGACGGTCATCCGACCAGCAGCGACTCGCGGCGCGCGGCGAGCGCCGCGAGCTCGGCGTCGACGGCCGCGGACCGCTCGGCGAGGCGCTGCCGCACCCCGTGGACGGCGCGGCCCGCCGCCGCGACCCGGTCGCGCGCCTCGGCGATCCGGTTCCGCACCGACCAGTCGGTGAAGATGTTGTCGAACCAGACGTCGAGCGTGCGGGTGAGGCCGTCGACGCCGACCCCGCCGACGCCCTGCTCGCCGAGGTCGCCGAGCTCGACGGTGAGGTGGCGCAGCGCGACGTCCGCCTCGCGGAGCAGGCCCGCGGCGCGGTCCATCTTGTCGTGCTTGACCATGCTCGCGAGCATGCCGCCGTCGAAGAACGTGTCGTACGTGGACCAGCCGTCGGCGCTGCGCAGCTCGTCCGCCGCCGCGGCCAGCGCCTGCGCCGCCCGCTCGGCGGCCACCTCCGCCTGACCGACCTCGACCTGCTGGGCACGCCACCCGCCCACCTGCTCGGCCACCGCGGCCAGCTCGGCCGCCCCCGGGCCGCCGGCGCCGCGCACCCACTGCTCCTTCGCCGCGAGCGCGGCGTGCCACCGGGCCTGCACGTCGCCGAGCGCGGCCAGCCCGGCGTCGACGGCGCGCAGCTCGCGCTCCGCGGCGTCCCGGCGCGCCTGCGCCGTCGCCGCCACGTACTCGGCGGCCTGCTGCTCGGCGCGCTCGGCGTCGATCCGCTGCGCGCGGTCGCCGCGCAGACCCGCCCACACCCGCACGAGGCTCAGGGACTCCAGCCGCGCGACGTCGGCCGTCTCGTCCGCGAGCGAGGCCCGCGCGGACGCCAGTGCCTCCTCCGCCGCGGCGAGCTCCCGGCCCGCGACCTGACGACGCGCCGACTGCTGCGCGTGCTCGACGACGGCCGCGCGCGCCGCGGCCAGCTCTTCCTCGACCCCACCGGTAGGCATGGCCGACAACCTAGAGCATCCCCGCGCCCTGCCTCCAGGCACGCTCATCCCGCAGGTCCGCACCCGCGGGGCGGGCACCAGTAGGTTGGACGCATGCTCGCCGCCACCGTCGCCAGGTTCTCGCCCGACTCCCCGCTCGACGGCCTCGAGGTGGGTGAGCGGCCCGAGCCGGAGCCCCGGGAGAACTGGACCACGGTGCGCGTGCGCGCCGCGACGCTCAACCACCACGACCTGTGGTCGCTGCGCGGGGTCGGCCTGCGGCCCGAGCAGCTCCCGATGATCCTGGGCACCGACGCCGCGGGCACCGCCGCGGACGGCACGCCGGTGCTGCTGCACGGCGTGATCGGCGCCGACGGGCACGGCGTCGGGCCGACCGAGCGCCGCACGCTGCTCTCGGAGCACTACCCCGGCACGCTGGCGGAGTACGTCGCGGTGCCGATCCACAACCTGGTGCCCCTCCCCGACGACCTGTCGTTCGAGGAGGCCGCGTGCCTCCCCACCGCCTGGCTCACCGCCTACCGGATGCTGTTCGGCGCGGCCGGCCTCGCCCCCGGCGACCGGGTGCTCGTGCAGGGCGCGGGCGGCGGCGTCGCCTCCGCCGCGATCGTGCTGGGCGCCGCGGCCGGCCTGGAGGTGACGGCGACGTCGCGCTCCGCGGAGCGGCGCGAGCGGGTGCTGGAGCTGGGCGCCGCGCACGCCGTCGAGACGGGCGCCCGCGTGCCCGCCCGCGTGGACGCGGTGATCGAGTCCGTCGGCCAGGCCACCTGGGCGCACTCGGTGCGTTCCGTGCGGCCGGGCGGCACGATCGTCGTCTGCGGCGCGACCTCGGGCGACGCCCCGCCGGCCGAGCTCACGCGCGTCTTCTTCAACGAGATCCGGGTCCAGGGCGTGACGATGGGGTCGCGCGACGACCTGGCCGCGCTGGCCCGCTTCGTCGCCCGTACCGGCGTGCGACCCGTCATCGACTCCGTCGTGCCGCTCGCGCGGGTCGGCGAGGGGCTGGCCCGCCTCGCCGCCGGCGAGCAGACCGGCAAGATCGTCGTCCTGCCCTGACCCCGGCTGCGTCGTGGGCGCTCCCTGGCTCAGGCGAAGCGGTGCCGGAAGGCGTCCAGGAGCGTGGGGCCCTCGGCGCCGAGGCGCCACACGCTCCACCCGTCGGCGGTGGGCGAGCCCGAGGCCGCGGACGCCGCGTGGTCGGGGTGCCAGTAGCGGGAGCCGTCGGCGAGCTGGATGGCGCCGTCCTGGTGCAGCACGGCTTCGAAGTGCTGGCGGCGGCGCGGACGCGACCACACGATCGTCGTCGGGTGCACCAGCGTGCCGGCCAGCGCGACGAGGTCCGGGTCCACCTCGTCGTCGTTCGCGGCGGGCGGCGGCGACCACGGCCCGGGCGCCGCGAGCGGCTCCGGCGGCGGCACGGGCGACGTCAGCGGGTCGTAGCCGTGGTCGTGCGGCGCGGATGTCCAGCCCGGCTCCAGCGGGTCCGCCGGCGGCGTGCGCAGGCGCGGCGGCTCGAGCGGCGGCACCTGCAGGCGGGGCAGGTCGTCCTCCACCCCGGACCAGCGCGGCTCCGGCACCGGCAGGTCGAACGCGGGGGCCGCGACCTCCGCGAACGCCTGACCCAGGTCCGGGCGCCCGAGGTCCGGCGCCGACGCGTCGAGCTCGGGTCGTGACGTGAAGCGGTCCGAGCGCGAGCGGCGGCGCGGGGCGCCGGCCGCGTGCGGCGGCCGCTCGCGGGTGATGTC
>NZ_JBHVBO010000128.1:0-12162 GCF_042668085.1 Isoptericola sp. NPDC057391
GTTCCGGGTTCTCTATCTCGCGGGTTCAGCCGCCGCTGACGCTCAGCTCGGCCTCGCGCAGCTTCGCCTCGAACTCCGCGTCGAGGTCGCGGGAGTCGAGCCAGCCGTACGGCAGGTGCGGCTGCTTCGGGGAGCCGGCGCGGCCGCGCGGCCCCTCGGCGTCCTCGCCCGGGTAGCCCTGCTCCAGGTCGAGGGCGTCGAGCCGCTCGCGCAGCTCGGCCAGCGTGGAGACCATCGCGAGCGCGTGCCGCGCCTCTCCCCCGACGACGTACCCCTTGAGGTACCAGGCCATGTGCTTGCGTAGGTCGCGCATGCCCTTGCCCTCGTCGCCGTCGAAGTACTCGATCATCAGCTCGCCGTGGCGGTAGATCGTGTCGGCGACCTCGCGCAGGCCGGGGCGCACCCGCGTCGTCGTGCCGTGGAACGCGGCCGCGAGGTCGGCGAACAGCCACGGGCGGCCCTGGCACCCCCGCCCGACGACGACGCCGTCGGCGCCGGTCTCGCGGACCATGCGCAGCGCGTCCTCGGCGGACCAGATGTCGCCGTTGCCGAGCACCGGGACCGTGCGCACGGCCTCCTTGAGGCGAGCGATCTGGGACCAGTCCGCGGTGCCGGAGTAGTGCTGGGCCGCGGTGCGCCCGTGCAGTGCGACCGCCGCCACGCCCAGGGACTCCGCGATCTGCCCCGCCTCGAGGAACGTGTGGTGCTCGTCGTCGATCCCCACCCGCATCTTGACCGTGACGGGGACGCCGTGCGGCTCGGCCGCCGTCACCGCGGCACGCACGATGTCGGTGAACAGCTGCCGCTTCCACGGCAGCGCGGCGCCGCCGCCCTTGCGCGTCACCTTGGGCACGGGGCAGCCGAAGTTGAGGTCGACGTGGTCGGCGCGGTCCTCGCCCGCGATGATCTTGACCGCGGCGCCGACCGTGGCCGGGTCGACGCCGTACACCTGGGCAGAGCGGGGCGTCTCGTCGTCGCCGAACGTGACGATCCGCAGCGACTCGACGTTGCGCTCCACCAGGGCGCGGCTCGTCACCATCTCCGCCACGTACAGCCCGGGGTCGTAGCCCTGCGACGCGCCGGCCTCGCGGCACAGCGTGCGGAAGGCCCGGTTGGTGACGCCGGCCATCGGGGCCAGCACCACCGGGGTGTCCACGGTGATCGGCCCGATCTGCAGCGGCGGCAGGACGCGCTCGTCGACGGAGGCAGCCGCGCCGGCGTCTCCGGACGCCGGCGTGCTGACGGGATCGAGGGTGGAAGTCACGTCCCCCATTGTCGCAAACGTCGTGCGCCGTCAGGCCCGGGCCGCCGGGGTCATCCCGGTGACGCTGGCCTCGTCCTCCCAGCACTCGATCCCGCGGACGCCGGGGAGCCGGTCGCGGGTGAACACCGGGTCGAGCCCGGACCGTCGCTGGGCGCGGTAGTCGGCCAGCAGCTTCCACACGATCCCGGACAGCAGCGCGATCGCCACGAGGTTGACCAGCGCCATCAGCCCCATGATGCCGTCGGCCGTGTTCCACACGAGGTCCGACGACGCGACCGAGCCGCCCAGGACGGCGAGCACCGCGAGCGTCCGGTACCCCGCCAGCACCCCGCGCGAGCGGGTGATGAACTCCACGTTCGACTCGCCGTAGTAGTAGTTGCCCAGGATGGTGCTGAAGGCGAGCAGGAAGATGATCACCGTCAGCAGCCCGTTGGACCACGTGCCGAGGCTCGAGACCATGCCCTGCTGCGTGAGGCCGATCCCGGGCTCCGCGCCCGCGAGGTCGGGGTCGGCGACGAGGATGATGAACGCGGTCACGGAGCACACGACGAACGTGTCGAAGTACACGCCGAGCGTCTGCACGAGGCCCTGCTTGACCGGGTGGGTGACGGCCGCCGTCGCGCCGGCGTTGGGGGCCGAGCCGAGGCCCGCCTCGTTGGAGAACATGCCGCGCTTGACGCCCTGCATGATCACGGTGCCCAGCGTGGCGCCCACCACCTCGTTCACGCCGAAGGCGTCCCCGAAGATCGCCCCGACCACCTCGGGGACGCGGTCGGCGTTCACCGCGACGACCGCGAGGCCGGTGAGCAGGTAGAGCACCGCCATCGCCGGCACCACCGCCTGGGTGACGTGCGCGATGCGGCGCAGGCCGCCGAAGATCACCAGCCCGGCGAGCACCGCCAGCACGATGCCCACGCCCCAGGCGAGGGCGCCGCCCGCCTCGACGCCCGCGGTCGTCGCGACGGTCGCGGTGATCGTGTTGGCCTGCAGGGACGAGAACGCGAAGGGGAAGCAGCAGATGAGGATGATCGCGAACAGCACGCCCATCCACCGGGCCCGCAGCCCCCGCTGCATGTAGTACGCCGGACCGCCCCGGAAGCCGTCACGGTCGCGGGTCTTGTACAGCTGGCCGAGGGTGGACTCGACGAACGACGACGCGCCGCCCACGAACGCCATGAGCCACATCCAGAACACGGCGCCGGGCCCGCCCACGGCGATCGCCGTGCCGACGCCGGCGATGTTCCCCACGCCGACGCGCGAGGCGGCCGAGATGGTGAACGCGCCGAACGCCGACACCGACTGCGGCCGGCCGTCCGCGTCCTTCGGCGCCGCGTCGGTGAGCGTGCGGAGCATCTCGGGCAGCATGCGCGCCTGCACGAGGCCGCTGCGCAGCGTGAAGTACAGCCCGAGCAGGACGACCACGGGCAGGACGATCCACGTCCACAGCGTGTCGCCGGCGGACAGGACCCAGTCGTTGATCGAGGACATCGGAACAGTGTGCAGGGTCGCGGCGGACAGTTCGAACCGAGTGACGGCGGCGGCGGGTTCAGAGCCAGCCGTTGTCCTGCGCGATCCTCACCGCCTCGGCGCGCGTGCGGGCACCCGTCTTCCCGATGGCCGCCGACAGGTAGTTGCGCACCGTCCCCTCGGAGAGGTACGCCTCCGCCGCCACCTGCGCGACCGTCCCGCCGCCGGCGGCGAGCGCCAGCACGTGCCGCTCCCGCTCGGTGAGCGGGCTGGCCCCCACGGCCAGGGACGCCACGGCGAGGTCCGGGTCGACGGCGCGCAGCCCGGCGTGCACGCGGCGGACGGCGTCGGCGAGCTGCTCGGCGGGCGTGTCCTTGACGACGAAGCCGCTGGCTCCGGCGTCCAGCGCCCGGCGCAGGTAGCCGGGCCGGCCGAACGTCGTGACCACCAGCGAGCGGCACGACGGGAGGTGCTCGCGCAGGGCGGCCGCGGCGGCGATGCCGTCGAGGCCGGGCATCTCGACGTCGAGCAGGGCGACGTCGACGGCGTGCGCCCGGGCGGCGTCGAGCACCTCGTCGCCGCGCCCCACCTGCGCGACCACCTCGAGGTCGGGCTCCAGCTCGAGGAGGGCGGCGAGGGCGCCGCGCACGAGCGCCTGGTCGTCGGCGAGCAGCAGTCGGATCACGGGTCGATCCTGGCACCCGCGCGAGCCCCGTCCGCGACGGCGCGTGCCGTGACGGCGAGCCGGAAGCCGCCCAGCGGGCTGGGGCCGGTCTCCAGCACCCCGCCGGCCGAGCGAGCGCGCGCCGCGAGGCCGGCCAACCCGTGCCCGGAGGTGCGGCCGTGCCCGGCGTCCGCGCCTCGGCCGTCGACGCCCGCCCCGTCGTCGTCGATCACGAGGCGGTCGGCCTCGAGCGTCACGACCACCCGCGACGCGCCCGCGTGCCGCAGCACGTTCGTGGTGCCCTCGCGCAGCACCCACGCGAACAGCTCGCGACGCTCGGCGGGGACCACGTCGACGGCGCCGGGAAGCTCGGCGTCGATGCCCGCGGTGTCGAGGGCCGAGCGCGCGGCGGCGAGCTCCCCGGTGAGCGACGCCTGGCGCGCCCCGGCGACCATGCCGCGCACGTCCGCGAGGGCGGCGCGGGCGAGGTCCTGGATCTCGCCCACCTCGCGGGCGGCGCGGTCGCCGGGCCCGGCGTCGTCCGGACCGGGGCCGCGCCGGTCCGCCGCGCGGAGCAGCTTGGCCGCGAGCTCCGCCTTGACGGAGATGACGGTGAGCGAGTGACCGAGGACGTCGTGCATGTCCCGGGCGATGCGCTCGCGCTCGCGCGCGACGGCGAGGTCGGCCACCTCCTGCTGCGCCGCGAGCAGGCGGCGGTTGCGGTCGATCACCTGGGTGAACCCGAAGACGGCGGCGCAGGCCAGCACGAGGGCGAGGGCGTTGCCGTCCTCCTCCGCCCAGCCCGGCAGGAGGCGGGGCAGCGCCAGCATGACGCCGAGGCTGGCGCCCACGAGCGCCAGCGACGCCCGGGCCGGCAGGGAGTAGATCGCGGTGACGCACACGAAGATGAGCCCGACGAGCCCGTGCTGCTGCGCCGCCAGGCACGACAGCGCGACGCACACGGTCTGGGCGGCCACCAGCACGACGGCCGTGCGGGGGGCGACCGGGCCGCTGCGTTGCAGGGTCACCGTCGTGCCCGCGAAGACGGCCGCCACGCCGGCCACGCCGATCACGCCCAGGACACGCACGACGGCGTCGTCGGCCCGCAGCGCCGCCAGGAGGGGCTCGGCGAGGAAGACCACCCAGACCACGGAGATGAGGACGCTGATGCCCCGTCTCCGGCGCGGCGGGACGACGAGCGGCCCGCGGGGCGTGGCGACGTACGCGCCAGGGTCGGTGGGGGGCGTCGGGCTCACGCCCCCACCGTGCCACGGGCGTCGGGCCCCGCGGGCCGCCCCGCGGCTCACACCCGTGCCGTGTCCTTGCGGAACCGCCAGGCGGCACCCGCCGCGAAGACGGCGGCCCAGGCCAGCACGTTCACCACGGCCGTGACGCCGAGGTCGCCGCCGAGCGGGGCGTGCACGAGCACGGCCAGGCCGTACGTCGGGAAGACCTGCGCCACCGTGGCCCACCAGCCGTCGCCGAGCGGCATGAACAGCCCACCGGCGAAGGACAGCAGCGCCAGCACGGGCCCGAGGATCTGCATGACGTTCTCCGCCGGGAGCAGGTAGCCCATGAACAGGCCGAACGCGGCGAACACGAGGGAGCCCGCCCAGGCGAGCAGGGCGCACAGCACCCACGCCCCCGGCGGCATCTGGGCCCCGGCGACCGCCGCCACCGCCAGGGTGACCACGACGGAGCCCGCGCCGAGGGCCATGGCGCCGGCGAGCTTCACCCCCACGTAGACCGCGGGACGCAGCGGGGTGAGGCGCAGCTGCCGGGTCCAGCCCTGGGAGCGCTCGACGGAGACGCCGGCGCCGCCCGCGGTGGCGGTGACCATCGCCCCGTACAGCGCCATCGAGACGGCGATCCACCCGGTGACGTTGCCGTGGCCCGTGCTCCGGCTCGCGTAGTCGCCCTGCAGGCCGAAGATCAGGAAGAGGGCGGGCGGCATCACCATCGAGAAGATCAGGGTGCGCCGGTTGCGCAGCGAGCGGCGCAGCTCGACGGCGAGGTAGGCGTGTGCGGCGGCGAGGGGCCGGACGGCGGCCCCGGCCGGGCGGGAGGCCGGGCGCGCCGTGGTCGTGCCCGGTGCCGAGGTCGTGGCGCTCATCGGGTGGCTCCGTCCGTGCTCGGCGCGGCGACGGGGGCCGCGGTGGTGGTGAGGGCGACGAACGCGTCCTCGAGGTTCTCGGAGGCGACCTCGACGTCGCGCGCCGCGGTCTGCGTGAGCAGGAAGCGGGCGACGACGTCGGAGTCGGGGGTGCGCACGACGAGCCGCGCGCCGCGGTGGTCGATGGCGTCCACGACGGACAGGTCGCGCAGCCGTGCGGCGACGGCGTCGCGGTCGCTGTCGTCGTCGATGCGGGCGCTCACGGTGCGGCCGGAGGCGAGGCTCCGCACCTCGGCGGTGGAGCCGTCGGCCACCACCCGGCCCCGGCTGACCAGCACGACACGGTCGGCGTACGTGTCCGCCTCCTCCAGGTAGTGCGTGGCGAAGACGACGGTGCGACCGGCCGCGGCGTCGGCGCGGATCGCCGCCCAGAACTCGCGGCGTCCTTCCACGTCCATGCCGGTGGTGGGTTCGTCGAGGAGCAGCAGGTCGGGCTCGCTGACCAGCGCCATCGCGAAGCGCAGGCGCTGCTGCTGGCCACCGGAGCACTTGCCCACCATGCGGTCCGCGAGGTCGGCGATGCCGGCGCGCTCCAGGTACGGCGCCGGGGAACCGGTCCGTCCGAACAGCGCCGCCGTGAGGGCGACGGTCTCGCCCACGGTGATGTCGCGCAGCAGCCCGCCCGTCTGCATGACGGCGGCGACGCGGCCGGCGGCGATCGCGTCGGCGGGGTCGGCGCCGAAGACCTGCACCGTGCCCGCGGTGGGGGCGCTCAGGCCGAGCACCAGGTCGATGGTGCTGGTCTTGCCGGCGCCGTTGGGCCCGAGGAAGGCCACCACCTCGCCGGGGGCGATCTCCAGGTCGATGCCGTCGACCGCACGGACGGTGCCGGCCGGCGACGGGAACTCCTTGCGCAGCCCGCGCAGGCTCAGCGCCGGCGGTGCGTTGGTGCTTGTCGAGGTCATGCCTCGATCGTCGTCGTCCGGCGCCCTGACCTGCAGGGTCGCCTGTCACGACGTGGCCATGACATCTGTCATGCCCAGCGCTGTGGGTGGGCTCGTGGCCCCTTCCGAACCGGAAACTGGGCCACGAGCGCACCCACAACGGGGAGGGTCAGCCGAAGTTCACGCCCTGGGCCAGCGGCAGCTCGGTCGAGTAGTTCACGGTGTTGGTGACGCGGCGCATGTACTGCTTCCACGAGTCGGAGCCGGACTCGCGGCCGCCGCCCGTGGACTTCTCGCCGCCGAACGCGCCGCCGATCTCCGCGCCGGAGGTGCCGATGTTGACGTTGACGATCCCGCAGTCGGAGCCGACCTCGGACAGGAACGTCTCGGCCTCGCGCACGTCGAGCGTGAAGATCGCGCTGCTGAGCCCCTGCGGGACGTCGTTGTGCAGCGCGATGGCCTCCTCGAGCGTGTCGTAGGTGAGCACGTAGAGGATCGGCGCGAACGTCTCCCGACGCACGACGTCGGTCTGCGCGGGCATCCGCACGAGCGCGGGCGAGACGTACGCCGCCGCGGGCGCGCCGTCGACGTCCACCGCCTCGCCGCCCACGACGACCGTGCCGCCGTCGGCCCGCGCCTCGTCCAGCGCGGCGAGCATCCGCTCGCGGGAGCCGGCGTCGGTGAGCGGCCCGACGAGCGTGCCGTCGGCGCGCGGGTCGCCGACCGGCAGCCCGGCGTAGACCGTCTCGAGGCGCCCCACGAGGTCGTCGACGACGGAGGAGTGCACGATCAGCCGGCGCAGCGACGTGCATCGCTGCCCGGCCGTCCCCGCCGCGGCGAACACGATGCCGCGCACGGCGAGGTCGAGGTCCGCCGACGGCGCGACGACGGCCGCGTTGTTGCCGCCGAGCTCCAGCAGGTACCGGCCGCCGCGTCCGGCGACGGCGGGCGCCACCTGCTGACCCATGCGCTCCGACCCGGTGGCGGACAGCAGCGCGACGCGCCGGTCGGCGACCAGCGCCTCCCCCGCCTCGCGGGCGCCGAGCACCACCTGGCTCACCGCCTCGGGGAAGCCCGCCTCCGCGAGCGCCCGCCGCAGCAGCGCGTTCGACGCGAGCGCGCTCAGCGGCGTCTTCTCGCTCGGCTTCCACACGACCGTGTCGCCGCAGACCAGCGCGACGGCCGTGTTCCACGACCACACCGCGACCGGGAAGTTGAACGCGCTGACGACGCCCACGACGCCGAGCGGGTGCCACTGCTCCATGAGCCGGTGGCCGGGACGCTCGGACGGCATCGTGCGGCCGCCGAGGGACCGCGACAGGCCCACGGCGTAGTCGCAGACGTCGATCATCTCCTGCACCTCGCCGAGCGCCTCGGAGGTGATCTTCCCGGCCTCGATCGTCACGAGCTCGGCCAGGTCGGCCTTGTGCTCGGTGAGCAGCTCGCCGAGCCGGCGCACGACGCCGCCGCGCACCGGACCGGGCACCGAGCGCCAGGCGCGGAAGGCCTCCGCGGCGGCGCCGACGGCGGCGTCCACCTCGCCCGCGCCCGCCTCGGGGAGGGTGAGGAGCGGCTCGCCGGAGAGCGGGGAGACGACGGTCAGCCCGCCGTCGGCCGGGGCCGCGGGGAGCTCGGCGCCGATCCGGGACAGCGCCGCCAGCGCGGCGTCCCGCAGCTCGGCGGACAGGGTCCCCGCGGCGGGGGTGGTCGTGTCGGTGGTGGTCATGCGTCGGCTCCCGTGCTCGTGCCGGTGGGGACGGTGGTGGGGACGGCGGGCGTCGCGGCCAGGGTCTCCGGCGCGACGCCGAGGCGGTGGGCGGCGGCGGTGAGCGAGGCCGCCACCTGCGCCGCGTACAGGTCGAAGGGGTCGTGCAGCTCGCGCCCGACGGCGCCGGCCATCCAGTCGGCGTCGCGCTCCTCGCCCGCCTGGCTGGCGTCCTTGGAGCCCTCCTCCGTGAGGTTCGACTGGAAGATGCCGGCGGCCGACCGGGGCAGGAAGTCCTCGTAGACGATCGGCTCGCGGGTCACCGCACCGTCCTCGGCCACCTCGTAGGTGAAGAACCCGAGCCCTTGTTCGACGAGCCCCGCCTCGGTGTCCGGGAAGGTGCGCCGCCACACCTCGGGCGTCGCGCCCTCGACGACGGCGGCGTCGTACCGCGCCCGGCCCTCGCGGGTCAGCGCGATGCCGCGCGCCTCGACCTCGCCGAACCGCACGCGCAGCGAGTCCTGCACGACGTCCCCGTCGGGGGTGCGGAACGTGCGCGGCTCCGCGAGCGCGCGGAACGACGTCTGCCGCAGCAGCACGTCCGGCCCCTCCCACAGCGGCGGGCCCTGGATCGCGTCGATCATCGTGATGCCGCGCGCCTCCATGCGGGCGTACAGGTCGTCGATGTCGAGCACGCGCGGCGTGAGGTGGTTGATGTGCGTGGTCGGCACGCCGCCGATGTCCGCGGCCACGGCGGAGACGGCCTCCAGCTCCCGGTACCAGGCCTGGTCGACCGGCTCGCGCCCTAGCTCGAACGCGGCGGTGGCCAGGCGCAGGAACTCCGCGGCGTCGTCGGCCACCAGGCCGCCGTCGGCCTCGGCCCGGTCCGCGAGCGCCAGCAGCTCGGGCCCGAACAGCGTCCGTCCGTCGAGGAACGTCTCCAGCCGTTCCTGCAGGTCCGCGCTGAAGAACCGCCGGTCGGACGGCACCAGCATCGACGTGAAGACGCGGAACGGGTTGCGCGCCAGCTCGGCCCGGTCGATCGGCCGGAACGCCGTGGAGATGACGGGCACGGAGGACGACGACGCGTCGCGCAGGTCGTAGAAGCCCACGGGGTGCATGCCCATCGCGCCGAAGATCCGGGCGACCTGCTGCAGCTCCGCCGGCGTGCCCACGCGGATCGCGCCATGCCGCTCGGCGGTGACGCGGTCGATCGAGCCCAGCCGCTCGGCGTCGGCGCCGCGGGCGCGCACGACGTCGGCGTTGACGTCGTGGGACACCTCGAGCAGCGTGGTGTAGGCGGGCACCTCCCGCCCGTACATGTCGGACAGCGAGCGCGCGAACGCGGCCCGGAGCTGCCACGGTTCGCGAAAGTCGGTCGTCACGGTGCGAGGGTCCTCTCTCAGATGATGTTGGCCTCGGTGCGCGACCGTCGCGCACCGAACCGCCCGGCGTCGAACGCGGACACGTCGACGCCGCGCGCGGCGGGCGTCCCCGCCCGCCCGAGGTACAGGTCGGCGACCGCCTCCCCCACGGCGGGAGCCTGGAGGAAGCCGTGCCCGGAGAACCCGCAGGCGTACAGCACGCGTGCGCCGCCGGGTCCGGCCTGCGCCTCCCCGATCAGCGCGTCGTGGTCGGGCGTGAGCTCGTACAGCCCGGCCCATCCGCCGGTCAGCGGGGCGTCGGCGAGCGCCGGGGTGGCGCGTGCGGCGAGACCGCGCAACCACGGCTCCCACGCCGGGTCGTAGGCGGTGTCGAAGCCGACCGGGGTGTCCGGCTCGGAGGCGCCGAGCAGCAGGGTGCCGCGGGCGTCCGCGTTGTGCAGGTAGTAGGTGGTGCCGAAGTCGATGGTGAACGGGAGCGTCGGCGGGGCGGGCTCGAGCGGCGCGGTGAACGCGATCTGGCGGCGCACGGGGTCCACCGGCAGGTCGACGTCCACGAGCGCGCCCACCGCGCGGGACCAGGCGCCGGCGCACACCACGACGACGGGCGCGGTGACGGCGCCGCGCGGGGTGACGACCGTCAGCCGGCCCCCGGGCGCGGGCTCGACGGCGGTCACCGGTGCTCCGGTGACGATGCTCGCCCCGCGGCGCCGCGCGCCGTCCGCGTACCCGGCCACCACCGACGCCGGGTGCGCCCAGCCGTCCCGGGGCGCGTAGGCCGCGCCCGCGTACGCCGTCGCGGACAGGTACGGGTTGAGGCGGCGCGCCTCGGCCATGGTGAGCATCCTGCTGTCGACGCCGAGGTCGCGCTGCATCGCGACGGACCGCCCGAACAGGGCGACGTCGTCGTCGGTGGGCAGCGCGAAGAGGTAGCCCGTCTGGCGGAGCCCGATGTCGCCGCCCGGCCGGCGGCGGAAGTCCTCGAACAGCTCGAGGCTGCGGTGGCCGAGCGCCACGTTCGCCGGGTCGGAGAACTGCGCGCGCACGCCGCCCATGGGCTTCCCCGAGCTCCCGCCGCCCAGCTCGCCGGACTCGAGGAGCGCGACGTCGACGCCCGCCTCCGCCAGGTGGAACGCCACGGACGTGCCCATCACGCCGCCGCCGACGACGACCACGTCCGCTCGCGGCGGGACCGCCTGGGACCGCTCCACCCGACCTCCTCGTCGACGTCGCCGGCCCGCGCACGATGCGGTGCAGGCCTGCGCCCATCGTGGACCGCGCGGAGCGTCCAGCACCATCGAAGGTTCGTCGTCATATCCGTGCAGGAACTCTGCACGGTTGTAGCCTGGCCGGATGGACACCGGTGCGGCGGAGCCGCCGGGACGCGACCTTCCCTGGTCCGGCCTGCGCGCCCTGCGCGCCCTGGCCGACCACCGCACGATGACCGCCGCCGCGCAGGCGCTGGGCTACACGACCGGCGCGGTCTCGCACCAGCTCGCCGCGCTCGCCCGGGCGGTCGGCACGGAGGTGGTCCGGCCGCACGGGCGGGGGGTCGCGCTCACCGAGGCGGGGCTCGCGCTCGCGGAGCGCGCCGAGCCCCTGCTCGCCGCCCAGCGCGACGCCGTCGACTCCGCCCGCGCGGCGAGCGGCGACGCGTCGGGCACCGTGCGCGTCGGCGCCTTCGCGACGGTGGCGGCCAGCTTGCTGCCCCAGCTCGTCGCCCGCCTGGCGGGGTCGCACCCGCGGATCACCCTGGTCGGGATCGAGCTCACGGTCGACGACGTGGCGGGCGCCGTCCGTCGCGGCGACGTCGACCTCGGGCTCGGCCTCGACTACCCCGGGGCGCCCATCCCGCGGCTGCCCGGCACGGCGCTGCGGCCCCTGCGGACGGAGCGGTTCGAGCTTGTCTCCACCCCCACCTCGGACTTGCCGGCCCGCCTCCACCTCGCCGACCTCGCGGACCTGCCCTGGATCCTGCCCCCGTTGCCGACGCACTACGGCGCGGCGGTGCGGGGCGCCTGCCGGGCCGCGGGCTTCGAGCCCCGCGCCGCGCACGAGGTCAACGACACGTCCACGACGCTCGCCCTGGTGGCGCAGGGTCTCGGCGTGACGCTGGCCACGCCGATCATGCTCACCCTGCGACCTGCCGGCGACCTGCGCACGACCACGCTGTTCGACCTCGTGGAGCGCGAGATCGTGCTGCTCGAGCCGTCGACGGCGCCGCGGCGCCCGGCCGTCGAGGCGGTGTCGCGCACCATCGAGGCGGTGGTGCATGGCACGGGGCGGCCGTTCTCGACCGGCATGTGACGCATCGCGGACGTAGCCGACAACGTGCGTGCATCGGACCTTCGTGGCACGTTCGGGCCGACGCGTCGCCACCGGGGCGGCGCGGAGAGACAGGAGGTCACCATGCCCGCATGGCTCATCCTGGTCCTGGTCGGCGTCGTCCTCGTGATCCTCGGGATCGCGACGAACATCGGCCAGTTCCTCATCTGGCTCGGCGTGATCATCCTGGTCGCGAGCCTGGTGCTCGGCCTGGTGCGGCGCAGCTGCTGCCCGCGCTCGCCGCCCACCGTGTCTCGGTGCTGTTCACCGCGCCGACCGCCTACCGCGTGATGCTCGA
>NZ_JBHVBO010000129.1:0-12136 GCF_042668085.1 Isoptericola sp. NPDC057391
CCCGTCGTCCGGGCCCGCAGGGGGGGTCAGGCGCGCGCGAACGTCCCCCCGAACGCCGTCCACGACTCGGGCGCCAGGCGCACGCGCGTGGTGCCGCCGTCGCCCGCCGTCGTGGCGGACGCGACGTCGACGACGGACCAGCAGGCCTCGGCGACCTTCGCCGCGTGCTCCGGACCCTCGACGGCGGGCTCGTGGTCCGCGACCATCTGCCAGCCCTCGGTGAGGTCGAGCGCGGCGCCGACGTGGGCCAGCTCCACCTCGACCACCCGGTCGGAGCGGTTGGTGAGGAACAGGCCGAGCGAGCCGTCGTCGTCCACCGTCGCGGCGGCCGTGACCACCGGCGCCGCGCCGTGCCGCGCGGTGTCGTACGACGGCGCGTCCACGCGCACGTCCAGCGCGGTGCCGCGCGCGAGGCGCGACGTCGTCGCGAACGGGTGGAACGTCGGCTGGCGCCACGCCTCGCCGCCCGGGGCGGTCATGATCGGCGCGATGACGTTGACGAGCTGCGCGAGGCAGGCCACCGGCACGCGGTCGGCGTGGTTGAGGAGCGTGACCAGGAGGTCGCCGACCACCACGGCGTCGAGCCCGGAGTAGACGTCCTCGATGATCCGCGGGGCGTCGCGCTGGATCGGCAGGTTCTCCTCGCCCGGGAAGCGGGTCTCGAGGTACCAGACGTTCCACTCGTCGAAGCTGATGGTGATCTTCTTGTCGCTGCGGCGCTCGGCGCCGACCGCGTCCGCGGAGGCGACGACGCGGTCGATGAAGCGGTCCATCGCCGTGCCGGACGCGAGGAACGACGCGCGGTCGCCGCCGACCTCCTCGTAGTAGGCGTGCATGGAGATGTGGTCCACCAGGTCGTACGTGTACGACAGGACTGTGCGCTCCCACTCGCCGAAGGTCGGCATCTGCATCGACGACGAGCCGCAGACGATCAGCGAGATCGAGGGGTCGACGAGCTTCATGGCCTTGCCCGCCTCGGCGGCGAGCTTGCCGTACTCGTGGGCGTCCTTGTGGCCGATCTGCCACGGGCCGTCCATCTCGTTGCCGAGGCACCAGAGCTTCACGCCGTAGGGCTTCTCGCGGCCGTTCGCGATGCGCAGGTCGGCCCAGCGGGTGCCGGCCTCGCCGTTGCAGTACTCGACCAGGGCGGCGGCGGCCGCGACGCCGCGGGTGCCGAGGTTGACCGCCATCATCGGCTCGACGCCCTCGCGCTCGGCCCACTGCAGGAACTCGTCCGTGCCGACGAGGTTCGGCTCGACGGTGCGCCACGCGAGGTCGAGGAACGGCTTGCGCTGCTCGACCGGGCCGACGGCGTCCTCCCACACGTAGTTGGAGACGAAGTTGCCGCCCGGGTAGCGCACCATCGGGACGCCCAGCTCGTGGACCAGGTCGGCCACGTCGCGACGGAAGCCGTGCTCGTCCGCCTCGGGGTGCCCGGGCTCGAAGATGCCGGTGTACACGGCGCGGCCGAGGTGCTCGACGAACGAGCCGAACAGGCGCCGGTCGACGGCGCCGCGGCGGAAGTCGGGGTGCAGGGTGACGCGGGCGCCGGCGGCGTCGGGCGCCTCGCCGGGCGTTGCGGTGTCGGGGTGGGCATCGGTCTGGGGAGCCGTCATGGGTCTCACGTTCCTCGTCGAAGTGGGCGATGGTGAAGCCACCGTGTACAACGATGTAGAGTCAACCACGGTCGCCGCGCGCGACACCAATCGGCCCAGGAGGATCTGGGTCCGGACGACTCGAGGAGGAATCGGCATGCGCAGAGGCTTGCGACGCGCCGTGGCGGCGACGGCCGCCGGTCTGGCCGGCCTGTCGCTCGCGGCGTGCGCGCCCGGCGACGACGCCGGCTCGGCGAACAACACGAGCTGCACCAACGAGATTCCCAAGCCCGACGCCACCCGCGTCACGCTCTGGGCCTGGTACCCCGCCGTCGAGCAGATCGTCGACACGTTCAACGCCCAGCACGACGACATCCAGATCTGCTGGACCAACGCGGGCCAGGGCGCCGACGAGTACGGCAAGTTCTCCACCGCCCTCGAGGCGGGCACCGGGGCGCCCGACGTCATCCAGCTCGAGTCCGAGATCCTGCCCACGTACACGATCCTCGACGGCCTCGCCGACCTCGCGCCCTACGGCGCGGGCGACCTCGAGGACCAGTTCCCGGCCGGCGCGTGGTCCGACGTCTCCTCCGGCGACTCGGTGTTCGCCGTGCCGGTCGACGGCGGCCCCGTGGGCATGCTGTACCGGGCCGACATCTTCGCGAAGTACGGCGTTGAGCCGCCGACCACCTGGGACGAGTTCGCCCAGGCCGCGCAGGACCTGCGCGACGCCGGCTACGACGGCTACATCACCAACTACGCCACGAACGGCGGCGCGTTCAACTATGCGCTGTTCGCGCAGGCCGGCTGGGCCCCGTTCGCCTACAACCCGGCGCAGCGCGACCAGATCGGCATCGACGTCGACACCCCCGAGTCCCGCAAGGTGCTCTCCTACTGGGAGGACCTCATCGACCGCGGCCTCGTGTCCAGCGACGACGCGTTCACCAGCGACTACAACACGTCCCTGGTGGACGGCACCTACGCCGTCTACATCGCCGCCGCGTGGGGCCCGGGCTACCTCGAGGGCCTGTCGGACGCCGACTCCGGCGCCGAGTGGAAGGCCGCGCCGCTGCCCCAGTGGGACCCGGCGAACCCGGTGCAGGTCAACCAGGGCGGCTCGGCGCTCGCGGTCACCTCCCAGGCGTCGGACCCCGAGGCGGCCGCGACGGTCGCGATGGAGCTGTTCGACGACGAGGAGACGTGGAAGATCGGCGTCGAGGACGCCGGCCTGTTCCCGCTGTGGAACCTCGCGCTCGACGCGCCGTGGTTCACCGACCGCCGCTACCCGTTCTTCGGCGGCCAGCAGGTCAACCGCGACGTCTTCCTCGACGCCGCCGCGCAGTACCCGGGCTTCACGTTCAGCCCCTTCCAGGTGTACGCGTACGACCGCCAGACCATGGCCCTGTACGACATGGTCGAGGGCGACTCGACCGCCGCCGACGCGCTGGCGACCATCCAGGACAGCCTGGTGCGCTACGCCGAGCAGCAGGGGTTCACGGTCCGATGACACGCACCGAATCGACCGGAGGAAGCACCTCGATGGCCTCGACGACGACGACGCCGGCCGCCGCGCCCGCCCGGGCCGCGAGCCGGCGCGGCGGGCAGAGCCTGCTGGACACCAAGCGGCAGTGGTGGGGCTGGCTCTTCCTCGCGCCGTTCACGATCGTGTTCGTGCTGTTCCTGCTGGTGCCGCTCGCGTACGCGTTCTGGCTCAGCCTGCACACCAAGGGCATCGCCACCGGGGGCGAGAGCGTCTTCACCGGCGTCGCCAACTACGTGCGCGTGTTCACCGACGCGGACTTCCTGTCCGGCATGGCGCGGGTGGGCAGGTTCGTGCTCGTCATGGTGCCGATCCAGATCGGCCTCGCCGTGGCGATCGCGCTCGTGCTCGACACCCTGGCCACCCGCCTGTCGAAGGCGTCGCGGCTGCTGGTCTTCGTGCCGTACGCGATCCCCGCCGTCATCGGCGCCCTCATGTGGGGCTTCCTGTACAGCCCGCGGTTCGGCCCCGCGAACGACATCTTCGGGATCTTCGGCCTGGACGCCCCCGAGTTCCTCAGCCGCGACCTCGTGTTCGGCTCGCTGGTCAACATCGTGACCTGGCAGTGGGTGGGCTACTACATGATCATCGTCTACGCCGCGCTGCGGGCCATCGACCCGTCGGTGTACGAGGCGGCCAGGCTCGACGGCGCCGGGAACTGGGCGATCGCGTTCCGGATCAAGATCCCGATGATCGCGTCGTCGATGGTGATGATCGTGGTGTTCGCGCTCATCGGCACCCTGCAGTTCTTCACCGAGCCGACGGTGCTGCGGTCGGTCGCGCAGGGCGCGATCCCCACCACCTACACCCCGAACATGTACGCGTACTCGATGGCGTTCTCCTACAGCCAGTTCAACTACGCCTCCACGATCGCGTTCGCGCTGGGGATCCTCGTGTTCATCGGGTCGTACGTGTTCCTGTACGCCACCCGCAAGCAGAGCGGACTGAAGTGATGACGACCGTGACGACGCAGAAGACCATCTCGCGCCGGCCGCGACAGCGCCGGATCGGCTCCCACCTGTTCCTGCTCCTCGCGGTGCTCTACTTCGTCGTGCCGCTGTGGTGGCTGGTGGTCGGGTCCACCAAGTCGAACAGCGGCCTGTTCGTGGGCTCCGGCGGCGCCCTGTGGTTCAACGACGAGTTCGCGCTCTGGGACAACGTCAAGGAGCTCTTCACGTACCAGGGCGGCATCTACTGGACGTGGATGCGCAACTCGTTCGTGTACGCGATCGTCGGCGGCGTGGGGTCCACGGTGCTCGCCGTGCTGGCGGGGTACGCCCTGGCCAAGTACCGGTTCCGCGGCCGCAACCTGTACTTCTCCATGCTGCTGGGCTCGGTCATGGTGCCGCTGACGGCGCTGACCATCCCGACGTTCGTGCTGCTCAGCCAGCTCGGCATGATCAACACGATGTGGGCCGTGATCCTGCCGTCGCTGCTCAGCCCGATCGGCGTCTACCTCGTGCGGGTGTACGCCGTCGACGCCATCCCGGACGAGATGCTCGACGCCGGCCGGGTCGACGGAGCGGGCGAGCTGCGCCTGTTCTTCCGCGTCGCGCTGCCGCTGCTGCGGCCGGCGTTCGTCACGGTCCTGCTGCTCACGACCGTCGCGACGTGGAACAACTTCTTCCTCCCGCTGGCGGTGCTGCGTGACCCGCAGCTGCTCCCCGTCACCGTGGGCATCAACCAGTGGCAGGCGCTGTCGAACGCGGGCGCGGGCGGCGAGCAGGTGTGGAACCTCATCACCACCGGCGCGCTCGTGTCGATCCTGCCGCTGATCGTGGCGTTCCTCGCCCTGCAGAAGTACTGGCAGGGCGGCCTGTCCCTCGGGTCGATCAAGTGACCGCCGTCGCGCCATCCGGGCGGCCGCGGCGTGCGGCCGGTGCCCTACGCTGTGGGAGGCGAACGGAGAGGTGAGCGGCATGCGCGTGACCATGCACGACGTGGCCCAGCGGGCGGACGTGTCGATCAAGACGGTGTCGAACGTCGTCAACGGGTACCCGCACATCCGGCCCGAGACGCGCAAGCGCGTCGAGGAGGCGATCGAGCACCTCGGCTACCGGCTCAACACCACGGCCCGCAACCTGCGCACGCAGCGCACCGACATGATCACGCTCGCCGTGCCGGAGCTGCGGCTGCCGTACTTCGCGGAGCTCGCGGACTCCGTGATCCGCTCCGCCGAGGAGCAGGGCCTCACCGTGCTCATCGAGCAGACGGGGGCGGTCCGCGACCGCGAGATCGAGCTGCTCGACGGCCGGCGGCGCCACCTCACGGACGGCGTGATCTTCTCGCCGCTCGCGCTCGGGCAGGACGACGTCGGGCTGTTCGCGGTCGACTTCCCGCTCGTGGTGCTGGGCGAGCGCGTCTTCGACGCCCCCGCCGACCACGTGACGATGAACAACGTGGCCGCGGCCCGCGCCGCCACGCTGCACCTCGCGTCGCTGGGCCGGAAGCGGATCGCCGTCGTCGGCGCGCACGAGGGCGAGCTGGTCGGCTCCGCTGCGCTGCGCACCGAGGGCTACCGGCAGGGGCTGGAGGCCGCCGGGCTCCCGTACGACCCGGCGCTGGTCAGCGAGGCCGGGCTGTGGCACCGCTCGACCGGCTCGGAGTCGATGGGCCGGCTGCTCGACTCGGGCGTGGAGATCGACGCCGTCTTCGCCCTCAACGACGCGATGGCCCTCGGCGCGCTGCACGCGCTGCACGCCCGCCGGATCGAGGTGCCGGGCGACGTCGCGCTCATCGGCTTCGACGACGTCGACGACGTGCGCTACTCCGTGCCGACCCTCAGCTCCGTGGACCCGGGGCGCGAGCAGATCGCCCGCACGGCGGTGGACCTCCTCGTCGAGCGGATCGCGGACGGCGCCGAGCGCCCGTTCCGCCGGGTGATCCCGGACTCGCGGGTCGTGGGCCGGGAGTCCACCGGCGACGCCGCGGAGGGGATGGAGAAGGTGGTGGCCGTCCAGCCCGGCGGCAACGAGGAGATCGCGTCGCGGGTCAGCGCGACGGCGTGAGGACCCGCGGCCCGGGCAGGTCCCGCAGGCCGCGCAACGGGCTGTGCAGCACGCTGAGGCAGGCGGCGCAGTGCACCGCCGCCATGAGCAGCACGGTCTCGCGCACCCCGAGCACCTCGCCCAGGGCACCCGCGGCCAGCCCGGCGAGCGGCATCGTGCCGAAGTTGACGAACTGGCTGGTCGTGACGACGCGGCCCATGAGCGGCTGCGGCACGTAGCGCTGCCGCCAGGCCCCGCGCAGCACGTTGCCCGCGACCACCGCGAGCCCGACCAGGAAGAGGCCGGCGACGGTCCACGTGACCCGTGGGCCGCCGCCCCCGAGGCCCACCAGGAGCGCGGGCGGACCGCCGGCGACCATCAGCAGCACCGTGGCGCGCGCGCTGCCGAGGCGCCTGCTGAGCGCGGTTGCCACGCTCGCACCGAGCAGCCCCCCGCAGGCGCCGACGGTCATGACCACGCCCAGCGCCGAGGGGCCCAGGCCCACGGTGTCCACGAGGAAGAGGACGAGCAGCGCGGTGTACCCGGTGAGCCCGAAGTTCGAGATCCCGCCCACCACGACGAACCAGCGCAGGTAGCGGTCGGCGGCGACGAACGACACGCCCTCGCGGATGCGCACCCGCAGCGGCGCCTGGGGCGGCCGGTCGGGCTGCCGCACCGGCCGCACGCGCCAGAGGCACAGGGCCGAGACGACGAAGCTGGCCGCGTCCAGGGCCAGCCCGGCGGCGGCGCCGAGCGCCTGGGCCATCGCGCCGCCGATCCCGGGCCCCGCCACCTGCATCCCCGACTCGGTGCCGAGCAGGCGGGCGTTGGCGGCCTCGAGCTGCTGGTCGGGCACGACCTGGGGCAGGAACACGACGTAGGCGGTCCGGAAGAAGACGGTGCTGACCCCCGCGGCGAGCGCGGCGCCGACCAGGTGCGGCAGGGTCAGCGCGTCGAGGGCGGCCGCGGCGGGGACGCTGCCGATGGCGACGGCGGCCACGAGGTCGGCCGCGATCATCACGGCCCGCGCCGGGAGCCGGTCGACCCACGCGCCGGCGGGCAGGCCGATCACGAGCCAGGGCAGCCACGCCGCCGCGGTGAGCAGGCCGACGACCGCGGCCCCGGCGTCGAGCTCGAGCACCGCGACGAGAGGCAGCAGCACCGACGTGGTGGCGTTGCCGAGCACGCTGATGCCCTCGCCGACCCAGAGCCGTCGGAACCCCCGGTTGCGCGCGAGGGGCACCGCGCGGCCGTCGGCGGTGGCGACGGGGCGGTGCGTGGCGGCGGTCATGGCTGTGCGGGGAACCCGCGGCCGAAGACGAGCACGGGCTCGCGCTCGACGCCGTCGTCGGGCTGCGGGCGCTCCGCCCACCGCACGAGGACGGCCGTGATCTCCTCGCCGAGCGCGGCGAGCTCGGCGGGGGACAGGTGCACCCATGTCTCGGTCGCGAAGGCGGCCCCGTCCCACCCGGGGGCCGACTCGGCGTTGGCCTGCCACTCGCGGACCCGGTCGAACTGGCGCTGGAGGTGGAGCGCCTCGGCGGCCTGGGCGGCGGTGACGGCCGCGGCGTCCGCGGCGAACTCCTGGCGCGACCAGCGCAGCCGCGGCGCGACGAGCCGCCACCAGCGCTCGCGACGGTCGCGGGCGAGCTCGGGGGCCTCGGCGACGAGCCCGGCGTCGTGCAGCACCTTGAGGTGGTGGCTGGCGCTGCCGACGGCCTGCCCGGTGCGGCGCGCGAGCGCGGACGCGGTGGAGGGGCCGTCGACCTTGAGCGCGTCCATGAGCCGCGCCCGGTAGGGGTTGGCGAGGGCGGCGAGCGCCTTCGCCTCGGTGACGGTGCGCACCTCCTGCGGCTCAGGTGCGCCGTCCTGGGGGGTGGGTCCGGTGGGTCCGGTGGGGACGGGTGGCTGCGTCATCCCGCCACCGTAGACCCACAAGGAGTGTTGTACAAGAGCTCTTGTGGAACTCGCTCAGGCGGGACGCCCTCCCGAGACCTCGGCGTCGATCCGATCGAGCCGGTCGGTGGCCAGGCGCCCGGTGGCCCACAGCCAGAAGCCGGGGCCGACGAGCACCGCCGCCAGCGGCAGCGCCCACGCGGCGGCGAGCAGGGCGGCGGCCACGACGAGCACCGCGAGCGAGGTCGCCGGGGCGAGCAGGGGGAGCAGCAGCAGGAGCCGCCACGTCGCCACCGGCCCGCTCGCGTACCGCGCGACCACCACCGGCCAGTGCGCGAGGACCACGGCGCCCCACGCCCCGACGACGAGCAGCCCGCCGGTCAGCACGGCACGCACCGGCCCGTCCAGCAGGCCCAGCGCGGCGCCGTCGAGCCACAGCAGCCCGGCGACCGCCCAGGCGGGGGCGAAGAGCGCGGTGGTGCGGCCGAAGCCGTCGCGCCAGGCGCGCCAGAACGTGCGCCACGGCGTGGGCTCCGCCGTCATCCGGGCGGCGACGACCCCACCCGCTCGCAGCGCCGGGCCCAGCCCGAGCAGCACGCCGCCGGCGAGCGTGCCCAGCACGACCATGGCGGAGACCTCCACGAGCAGCGTCACCCAGCGCAGCGCGAGCATGACGCCGCCCGCCCAGCCGGGCACCTCGGCCTCGGCGACGGCGGTGCACCCGGGAGCGCGCACGGCGGCGCGGTCGGGCACGTGCCCCGGCGCGGGGTTCGTCACGGGAGCCTCGTCGCGAGGGTGACGCGCCCTGCGTCGTCCAGCGCCTCGAGGCACACCGTGGCGCGGTCGCGCACGGCGTCCCACGCGGGGTGCACGACGGCGGACACGGCCGCGCCGTCGGGGGCGGTCCAGGCGAAGCGCCCACCTCCCAGGGTGCGCACCGCGGTGCGGGTCTCGAGCGGGCCGGCGACGCCGTCCTGCACGTGCGTCGGGTCGGTGCCCGGGGTGAGCCGTTCCCAGGCGCCGCCGAGGACGGCCGAGTCGGCCGGCCAGCGGGAGACGTCGTCCTCCTCGCGGGCGGTGCCGGCCCACGGCTGCGGGGCGACGAGCGGCCAGCCGTCGTGCGTCCACACGAGCCGCCGCAGCTGGAGCCGGTGCTCGGTGGGGGCGTCCGCGTCGCGCACGTGGTGCACCAGGAGCTGGCGCACGTGCGAGCCCGCCTCGGGGGCCGCGGCGGGCACCCGCTCGGTCAGCACCGACGCGTGGCCGGGGGCGAGGATCCCCGGCCCGCCGGCAAGCTGGTGGCCGGACAGCACGGGCACGCCCACCGACCACGGGTCGGCGTCGAGGTCGGTCATGAGGCGGCCCGCCCGGTCGCGGTACGGGCCAGAGACGGCGTCGCCGACGGCGGACCGGAGGTGGTAGCTGCCCCCGAGCGAGTCGTAGGAGACGAGCAGCGCCCAGCCGCCGCCGGGCCGGGGGAGCACGAACGCGCCCTCGACCGCGCCGTCGGCAGCCCGCGCGCGGCGCGCCAGCAGGCGTCCGGGCGCGGCGTGCAGCTCGCCCGGGGCGGGCGCGAACCCGTCCGCCACGAACCCGGTGCCGGCGTCGAGCGGGAGCACGTGGATCCCGCCGAAGAACGACCCGTACACGAGCCACTGCGTCCCGTCCGGCTCGGTCACGACGTTCGCGTCGATGGCGTTGGGGTGGCCGAGCCCCGCGGGCGGGTCGGCGTGGTCGCTCGCCACGACGACGCCGCGGTCGGTCCACGGGCCGGCCGGGTGCGGGGCCTCCGCGAGCCCGATCGCCGAGCGGCGCGAGCCGAACGTCGACGCCGAGTAGTACATCCGCCACGTCGTGCCGGCCGGGGTCCGGGCGCGGACGACGTCGGGCGCCCACAGGCCCTCGGCGCCCGACCAGGCGGCCGCGGGCGCGGGC
Source organism: Isoptericola sp. NPDC057391 (assembly GCF_042668085.1). Taxonomy (NCBI): domain Bacteria; kingdom Bacillati; phylum Actinomycetota; class Actinomycetes; order Micrococcales; family Promicromonosporaceae; genus Isoptericola; species Isoptericola sp. NPDC057391. The sequence continues at coordinate 9,954 of NZ_JBHVBO010000129.1, forward strand.
ACGCCGGGCAGGGCCCACCCGTGGAAGTCCCACGTCACGAGGTCCGTGGAGCGCCGCACCTGGACGCCCCCGCGGACCGGGCCGTCGGAGCGGGCGTCCGTGGAGAACAGCCAGTAGACGCCGTCGTCGTCGCGCACCGCGGTGGGGTCGTGCACGTGGCGCCCGCCCCAGGCCGACGTGTCGAGGGCGGCTGTCGTGGTGGTCGTGGTCATGTCAGCCCTTCGTGCCGGTGAGCGCGACGGACTCGATGATCTGCCGCTGGAAGACCAGGAAGACCACGAGGATGGGCAGCACGGCGACGACGGACGCGGCCATGATCAGCGGGTAGTCGCGCTGGGTGGCGTACTGGACGTTCATGTTGGCGATGACCACCTGCAGCGTCTGCCGCTCCGGGGTGTTGAGGTAGAGGATCGGCGCCAGGTAGTCGTTCCACACCGCCATGAACCACAGGATGAACTGGGCGGCCACCGCCGGCCGGATGATCGGCATGATCATGCGCCAGAAGATCTGCCAGTACGACGCACCGTCGATCTTGGCCGCCTCGACCAGGGAGTCCGGCACGCTCGACAGGTACTGGCGCAGGAAGAAGATCATCACGATGTTGCCGAAGATCGCCGGGACGATCAGGGGCGACAGCGTGTCCACCCAGCCGATCCTCGAGAACATCACGAACTGCGGGATCATGATCGTCGGGAACGGGATCATGATGCCGGTGAGCAGGCCGATGAAGATCGTGTTCTTGAACGGCATCCGCATCTTGGCGAGGGCGAACGCCGCCAGCGAGCAGGTGAACGTCCCGATCACCGTGACGCTGAGCGACACGACGAGGCTGTTCCTGATGCCGTCGAGGACGTAGGAGTCCGTCCACATGCGGACGTAGGTGTCCCACTGGGGCACCTCCGGGATCCACACCGGGGGCAGGGCGAAGACCTCGAGCTTCGTCTTCAGGGACGTGGAGAGCATCCACACCAGCGGGGCGATCATGAAGACCGCGCCGGCCGCGAGGACGATCCACACGATCGTGTCGGTGAGGCGCGAGCGTGCCGTGCGGCCCAGGCGCGCGCCCGTCGGGGTGCCGGTCGTGGTGCCGGTCGTGGTGCCGGTCGTGGTGCCGAGCGTCGTGGTGGTCATGGTGTCTCCCTGGCCTCAGTCGACGACGAAGCCGGCGTTGCGCCGGTTCAGCCGGAACTGGATGAGCGTGATGACGAGGATGAGGAGCCCGAGCACCACCGACATCGCGGTGGCGTAGCCCATCTGCTGGTACCGGAACGCCTGCAGCCAGATGTGGTAGACGACCGAGGCCGTCGAGTACTCCGGCCCGCCGGTGGGCGTCATGATCTGGATCTCGATGAAGATCATCGCGCCGCCGATGACCTGCGTGACGATGAGGAAGAAGGTCACCGGCTGCACCATCGGCAGCGTGATGGAGCGGAACTTCTGCCAGCCGCCGGCGCCGTCGAGCTCGGCGGCCTCGTACAGCGACCGCGGCACGGACTGGATCGCGGCCAGGTACAGCAGCATCGAGTACCCGAGCCCCTTCCACACCGCCATGAGGATGATCGCGGGCTTCGCCCAGAGCGGGTCGGCCAGCCAGTTCGGCCCCTCGATGCCGAAGAGCCCCAGGAACTGGTTCACCAGGCCGAAGTCGCCGTTGTACGCCCACTGCCACAGGATCGCGATCGCGGCGATGGACGAGATCACGGGCACGTAGTAGATGGCCCGGAACGCGGCGCGACCGAAGATCTTGCGGTTCATCATCACGGCGAGCGCGAGCGAGATCGCGAGCCCGATCGGGATGCCGATCATGTAGAAGAACGTGTTGAACAGCGTCTGGCGGAACCGCTCGTCGCCCAGCAGGGCGACGTAGTTGTCGAGCCCGATGAACTGCATCGGCCCCAGCCCGTTCCACCGGGTCAGCGACGCGTACAGCGCGAAGAGGGTGGGGTAGAGGATGAAGAGCAGGTAGCCGAGCACGGGCGCGGCGACGAAGAGCAGCGCCCATCTCTTCTCGGTGCGGTGGAGCCGCGAGGTCCCGCCGCGCCGGGGCGGCGCGGGAGCGGGGTCCGGCGCCGGGGCGCGGGTGCCGGCCGTGGCCGGCATGGCGGTGGACGTCATCGCAGACTCCTTCGTCCAGGGACGTGCGAGGGGGGACGTGCGAAGGGCGGGCGGTGCGGCCGCCCGGC
>NZ_JBHVBO010000130.1:0-12087 GCF_042668085.1 Isoptericola sp. NPDC057391
CCCGACGACGGGGGGCGCGCCGTCGTCGTCTCACGCTCGGAGACGTGTCCGGGCCGCCCCGCGGACGGGCCTACGATGGCAGGCAGACGTCGGTGCGGCGTCAGGGACGGGGAGGCAGACCATGACGGTCCTGGAGGACATCGTCGCGGGGGTCCGTGAGGACCTCGCGGTACGCCAGGCGCGGACGTCGCTCGACGAGCTCAAGGAGCGCGCGGCGCGCGTGCCGGGCGCGCTCGAGTGCTGCGGTCGGCTGCTCTCGGAGGATCGCGTCGCCGTGATCGCCGAGGTGAAGCGGTCCAGCCCTAGCAAGGGCAGCCTGGCGCCGATCTCGGACCCGGCGGCGCTGGCCGAGGAGTACGCCAGCGGCGGGGCCAGCGCGATCTCCGTGCTCACGGAGCAGCGGCGGTTCGGAGGCTCGCTCGCCGACCTCGACGCCGTCCGCGCCCGGGTGGACGTGCCGGTCCTGCGCAAGGACTTCGTCGTCACGCCGTACCAGGTGTGGGAGGCCCGGGCCCACGGGGCGGACCTCGTGCTGCTCATCGTCGCGGCCCTGGAGCAGACCGTGCTGACGTCCCTGATCGAGCGGGTGCACTCGCTCGGCATGACGGCGCTGGTCGAGGCCCACACCGCCGACGAGGTGCGCCGCGCGCTCGACGCCGGCGCGCGCGTGGTCGGCGTGAACGCCCGCGACCTCAAGACCCTCGAGGTGGACCGCACGACCTTCGCGCGGCTCGCCCCGCTCATCCCCGACGACGTCGTCCGCGTCGCCGAGTCCGGCGTCCGCGGCCCGCACGACGTGCTCGACTACGCCCGGTCCGGCGCGCACGCCGTGCTCGTCGGCGAGGCGCTCGTCACGGACGGCGCCCCGCGCCGGTCGGTGGCCGACCTGGTCGCGGCCGGGCAGCACCCGGCCCTCTGGTCGGTGCGTCCGGCGGCCCAGCCGTAACCCGCTGCCGGGCGGCCCGCCGGCCGTCCCGGTGACCGCAGCACACCGCGACACATCACCACACGGCACACCATCCCCCACGGCGTCCTGGACGGCGGGCGGCGGAGGTCCGGGCGACCGGTACCCTCGGACGACCCCTCGCGCAGAGCGCGCCGAGCGGTGCCGACGAGAGACGGAGGACCCGTGCCCGACCAGCCCGTACGGGAGGCCCTGACCGAGACCCTGGCGCACCAGGTGCTCGGGCGGCTCGCGGACGTCGAAGGCCCGTACTTCGGGCAGTTCGGCGGCCGCTTCGTGCCCGAGGCCCTCATCGCCGCGCTCGACGAGCTCGAGACCGAGTACCGCAAGGCCCTCGGCGACCCGGCGTTCACGGACGAGCTGGCGCGCCTGCACCGCGAGTACACCGGGCGCCCCTCGCCGCTCACCGAGGTGCCGCGGTTCGCGGAGCACTGCGGGGGCGTGGAGGCCGGCCACCGGGTGTTCCTCAAGCGCGAAGACCTCAACCACACCGGGTCGCACAAGATCAACAACGTCCTCGGCCAGGCGCTGCTGGTCAAGCGCATGGGCAAGACGCGCGTGATCGCCGAGACGGGCGCCGGGCAGCACGGCGTGGCCACGGCGACCGCGGCCGCCCTGCTCGACCTCGAGTGCGTCGTCTACATGGGCGAGGAGGACACGCAGCGGCAGGCGCTGAACGTCGCCCGGATGCGGCTGCTCGGTGCCGAGGTGGTGCCCGTGACCATCGGCTCGCGCACCCTCAAGGACGCCATCAACGAGGCGCTCCGGGACTGGGTCGCGAACGTCGAGTCCACGCACTACCTGCTCGGCACGGTCACGGGCCCGCACCCGTTCCCCGAGATGGTGCGCGAGTTCCACCGCATCATCGGCGAGGAGGCACGTGAGCAGATCCTCGAGCGCACCGGCCGGCTGCCGGACGCCGTCGCGGCCTGCGTGGGCGGCGGCTCCAACGCGCTCGGCATCTTCAACGCCTTCCTCGACGACGAGGGCGTCTCCCTGCACGGCTTCGAGGCCGGGGGAGAGGGCATCGAGTCCGGTCGGCACGCCGCGCGCTTCTCCGGCGGCGCCCCGGGCGTGCTGCACGGCGCCCGCTCCTACCTGCTGCAGGACGACGACGGCCAGACGCTGCCGAGCCACTCCGTCTCGGCCGGGCTGGACTACCCGAGCGTCGGGCCCGCGCACTCCTGGCTGCACGACCTGGGGCGCGCCACCTACGAGCCCGTGACCGACGACGAGGCGATGGAGGCCTTCCGCCTCCTGTGCCGCACCGAGGGGATCATCCCGGCGATCGAGTCGGCGCACGCGCTCGCCGGCGCCGTGCGCCTCGGGCGCGACGCGGCCGCGGCCGGCCGCACCGGGCAGGTGATCCTGGTGAACCTGTCGGGTCGCGGGGACAAGGACGTGGCCACCGCGGCGCGGTGGTTCGGGCTCCTCGACGAGGACCAGGCGGACGGCACGCCGGAGGGGGACCAGTGACCACGACCGACACCTCGCCCGCGGCGATGTCCGCCACCGGAGCGCGCCTCGATGCCCTCCGCGACGAGGGCCGCGCGGCGCTCGTCGGCTACCTGCCCGTCGGGTTCCCCGACGTGGAGCGCTCGATCGAGGCCGTCCTGGCGACCGTGGACGCGGGCGCCGACGTCGTCGAGATCGGCGTGCCGTACACCGACCCGGTGATGGACGGCCCCGTCATCCAGCGCGCGGCGGAGGCCGCGCTCGCCGCCGGCACCCGGGTCCGCGACGTGCTGCGCGTCGTGGAGGCCGTCGCCGAGCACTCGGGCGGCCGCGTGCCCGCTCTCGTGATGACGTACTGGAACCCGGTGCTGCGGTACGGGGTGGACGCGTTCGCGCGCGACCTCGCCGCTGCCGGCGGAGCGGGTCTCATCACCCCCGACCTCATCCCCGACGAGGGGGGCGACTGGATCGCGGCGTCGCAGGAGCACGGCCTCGACCGTGTCTTCCTCGTCGCGCCGAGCTCCACGGCCGAGCGCCTGGCGCTCACGGCGCGGGCGTCGCGCGGCTTCGTCTACGCGGCGTCCACGATGGGCGTGACCGGTACCCGCGACCAGGTGGGCGACCGGGCCGAGCAGCTCGTCGCGGACACGCGCGCGGCGGGCGCCGACCACGTGTGCGTCGGTCTCGGGGTCTCGTCCGGCGACCAGGCCGCCGAGGTCGGCAGGTTCGCCGACGGCGTCATCGTCGGGTCCGCGCTCGTGCGCCCGCTGCTGGCCGACCGCCCCTGGGCGGACCGGCTCGACGCGTTGCAGGCTGCCGTGGCGGACCTCGCCGACGGCGTGCGCCGTGCCCGCGGGGGGCCGGGGGAGAGCGCGTGAGCGCGACCCTGCTGGCGTCCGCGGCGTCGGTGCAGGCGGCGCTCCCCAGCCCGTCGCAGCACACGTGGTACCTCGGCCCGGTGCCGGTCCGCGCCTACGCGCTGGCCATCCTGGCCGGCATCGTCGTCGCGATCTGGATCACCACCAGGCGCTGGGTCGCCCGCGGCGGTGACCCGGACGACGTCCTCGACATCGCGTTCTGGGCCGTGCCCTTCGGCATCGTCGGCGGGCGCCTGTACCACGTGATCAGCACGCCCGACCCGTACTGGGGCGAGGGCGGCGACCCCGTCCGCGCCCTGTACGTATGGGAGGGCGGCCTCGGGATCTGGGGCGCGGTGGCGCTCGGCGCCGTCGGCGCCTGGATCGGCTGCCGGCGCAAGGGGGTGCGACTGAGCTCGTTCGCGGACGCGCTGGCCCCGGGGCTGCTCGTCGCGCAGGCGATCGGGCGCCTCGGCAACTGGTTCAACCAGGAGCTGTTCGGAGCCCCCACCACGCTGCCCTGGGGGCTCGAGGTCTCCCCGGAGGTCATCGAGCGCCTCAACGCTGCCACCGGGACGTCGTTCCCGGCCGGCACCCTGTTCCACCCCACGTTCCTGTACGAGCTGCTCTGGAACCTCGGGGCGGCTGCGCTTCTCGTCTGGCTCGACCGCCGGTACAGGCTCGGTCATGGGCGGGTATTCTGGGCCTACGTCGCGCTCTACACTCTGGGCAGGGTGTGGATCGAGATGCTCCGCATCGACACCGCCGAGCACGTGCTCGGGCTGCGTCTGAACGTGTGGACGTCGATCGTCGTGGGCCTGGGTGCCCTCGTCGCCTTCGTCGTCATCGGCAGGCGCTACCCCGAGCGCGAGGACGGGGTGGAGCTGCCCGGCCGCAGCCGCGACCGGCAGGAGGAGGACCGTCGGTCCGGGGGCGACCGGCACGACGCCGAGCACGACAGCCAGCTTGACACCACGAGCACCGCGCACGCCGGGGCCGCCGCAGGCGCCTCCGGCCGGGACGACGGCCGCGACAGCGGCGGCGGACCGCACCGTGCGGACGCGGACGGCTCCGGTCCCGACCAGGGACCGGCCGACCGCGCCTGAGGCGACTCCGACCGGGGCACCACCCGGGCGGGGCCGCCTATGTTTCCGACGGGCCGACGATGTCCCGACCACCTTTGAGCATGACGCGCCCGCGTGCGGGCGTGCAGGAGGACGGTGTTGATGACCACGCCGCAGCATCGGGTCGCGCGGCCCTCGGCCCAGGGCCTCTACGACCCCGCGTCCGAGCACGACGCGTGCGGTGTCGCGTTCGTCGCGACCCTGCGCGGGACGCCCGGCCGCGACATCGTGGACGCGGGCCTGACCGCGCTGTTGAACCTCGACCACCGCGGCGCGGTCGGTGCGGAGGAGAACAGCGGGGACGGGGCCGGGATCCTCACGCAGATCCCGGACGCCTTCGTCCGTGACGTCGTCGCCGCGGAGCTCCCGCCGGCCGGCCACTACGCGATCGGCATGGCCTTCCTGCCGCAGGCCGTCGCGGAGGCCGACGCGGCCGCGCGCCGGTTCGAGGCGATCGCCGCGGAGGAGAAGCTCGACGTCCTCGCCTGGCGCGACGTGCCGGTCACGGCCGACCTCGTCGGCCCGACGGCGCGCGCCTCGATGCCCCTGTTCCGGCAGGTCGTGGTGGCGGACCCGTCGCGCGAGCTGTCCGGGCTCGAGCTGGACCGGCGCACCTACCGCCTGCGCAAGCGCGCACAGAACGAGCTCGACCTGTTCCTCGCCTCGCTGTCGAGCCGCACCCTCACCTACAAGGGCATGCTCACGACGGCCCAGCTCGAGCCGTTCTTCCCCGACCTGAGCGACCCGCGCTACGCGTCGGAGATCGCGCTGGTCCACTCCCGGTTCTCCACGAACACGTTCCCCTCGTGGCCGCTGGCGCAGCCGTTCCGGCTCGTGGCGCACAACGGCGAGATCAACACGGTGCGCGGCAACCGCAACTGGATGGCCGCCCGCGAGAGCACCATGGCGAGCGAGGTCCTCGGCGACCTCACCCCGCTGCTGCCCGTGTGCACGGAGGGGTCGAGCGACTCCGCCAGCTTCGACGAGGTGCTGGAGCTGCTGCACCTGTCCGGCCGCTCGCTGCCGCACGCCGTGCTGATGATGATCCCGGAGGCGTGGGAGAACCACGCCGAGATGGACCCGGCCCGGCGTGCGTTCTACCAGTACCACGCGAACCTCATGGAGCCGTGGGACGGGCCCGCCTGCCTCACGTTCACCGACGGCACCCTCATCGGCGCCGTCCTCGACCGCAACGGCCTGCGACCGGGTCGCTACTGGGTCACGGAGGACGGCCTCGTCGTGCTCGCGTCGGAGGCCGGCGTCCTGGACCTCGACCCCGCGACGATCGTGCGCAAGGGGCGCCTCGAGCCGGGGCGCATGTTCCTGGTCGACACGGCCCAGGGCCGGATCGTGGAGGACGACGAGCTCAAGTCGCAGCTCGCCGCCCAGCGGCCGTACGGCGAGTGGATCGCCGGCAACACGATCACGCTGGACTCGCTGCCGGAGCGTGAGCACGTCGCGCACTCGCCCGCGTCCGTCCAGCGGCGCCAGCGCGCGTTCGGGTACACCACCGAGGAGCTGAAGATCCTCCTCACGCCGATGGCCGACACCGGGGCGGAGGCGCTCGGGGCCATGGGCTCGGACACGCCGATCGCCGTCCTGTCGAGCCGGCCGCGGCTGCTCTTCGACTACTTCACGCAGATGTTCGCCCAGGTGACGAACCCGCCCCTGGACTCGATCCGCGAGCAGCTGGTCACGGCGATCGACAGCACCATCGGGCCCGAGCCGAACCTCCTCGAGGAGGTGGCGAGCCACGCCCGCAAGCTCGACCTGCCGTTCCCGGTGCTCGACAACGACGAGCTCGCCAAGATCGTGCGCATCGACCGCGACCCGCGGCTGGAGGGCGAGTTCCGCGCCGGGATCGTGCGCGGCCTCTACGAGGTGTCCGGCGGCGGCAGGGCGCTGCAGGCCCGCCTGGAGGAGATCTTCGCCCAGGTCGACGCGGACATCGCGGCGGGCGTGACGCACGTCGTGCTGTCCGACCGCGACTCCGACTCGGAGCTCGCTCCGATCCCGTCGCTGCTGCTGACCAGCGCCGTGCACCACCACCTGCTGCGCCAGGGCACGCGCACGCGGATCTCCCTCGTGGTGGAGGCGGGCGACGTGCGCGAGGTGCACCACGTCGCGCTCCTCATCGGCTACGGCGCGGCCGCGGTGAACCCGTACCTCGCCATGGAGACGGTGGAGGACCTCGCGCTGCGGGGCTACCTCGGCGTCACGCCCGAGAAGGCCGTCGCCAACCTCATCACCGCGCTCGGCAAGGGCGTGCTCAAGGTGATGAGCAAGATGGGCATCTCGACGATCATGTCCTACCGGGGCGCGCAGATCTTCGAGGCCGTCGGCCTCTCGCACGAGCTGGTCGAGGACTACTTCACCGGCACCACGAGCCGCCTGGCCGGCATCGGCCTGGACGTCATCGCGGCCGAGGTCGCGGCGCGGCACGCGGAGGCGTACCCGGCGTCCGGCAACCACGCGGCGCACCAGCGGCTGACCAGCGGCGGCGAGTACCAGTGGCGCCGGGACGGGGAGGAGCACCTCTTCGACCCCGAGACCGTCTTCCGGCTGCAGCACGCGACCCGCACCGGGCGGATGGACATCTTCCGCCAGTACACGCGGCGCGTGGACGAGCAGTCGCGCCGGCTGATGACGCTGCGCGGCCTGCTGCGCTTCACCCCGGACCGCGAGCCGGTGCCGATCGACGAGGTCGAGCCGGTCTCCGAGATCGTCAAGCGGTTCAACACGGGCGCGATGTCGTACGGGTCGATCTCCGCGGAGGCGCACGAGACGCTCGCGATCGCGATGAACCGCCTCGGCGGCCGGTCCAACACGGGCGAGGGCGGCGAGGACCCGGAGCGTCTGTACGACCCGGAGCGCCGCTCGCGGGTCAAGCAGATCGCCTCCGGCCGGTTCGGCGTGACGAGCGAGTACCTCACCAACGCCGACGACATCCAGATCAAGCTCGCCCAGGGCGCCAAGCCGGGCGAGGGCGGACAGCTGCCCGGGCCCAAGGTGTACCCGTGGGTCGCCAAGACCCGGCACTCGACGCCCGGCGTCGGACTCATCTCGCCGCCGCCGCACCACGACATCTACTCGATCGAGGACCTGGCGCAGCTCATCCACGACGCCAAGAACGCGAACCCGGCCGCGCGCGTGCACGTCAAGCTCGTCTCCGAGTTCGGCGTGGGCACCGTGGCGACGGGTGTGTCCAAGGCGCACGCGGACGTCGTGCTCATCTCGGGGCACGACGGCGGCACGGGCGCGAGCCCGCTGACGTCGCTGAAGCACGCGGGCACGCCGTGGGAGATCGGCCTCGCCGAGACCCAGCAGACGCTCGTGCTCAACAACCTGCGCGACCGCATCGTCGTGCAGGTCGACGGGCAGATGAAGACGGGTCGCGACGTCGTCGTGGCCGCCCTCCTCGGGGCCGAGGAGTTCGGCTTCGCCACGGCGCCGATGGTCGTCTCGGGCTGCGTCATGATGCGCGTCTGCCACCTGGACACCTGTCCCGTCGGCGTGGCGACGCAGAACCCCGAGCTGCGCAAGCGGTTCACGGGCAAGCCGGAGTTCGTCGTGAACTTCTTCGAGTTCATCGCGCAGGAGGTGCGCGAGCACCTCGCCTCGCTCGGCTTCCGGTCGATCGAGGAGGCCGTCGGGCACGTCGAGGCCCTCGACACGCGCAAGGCCGTCGACCACTGGAAGGCGCAGGGCCTGGACCTCGCGCCGGTGCTCGCCGCGCCCGAGGCGGTGCCGGGCACCACGCTGCACCAGGTGGCCGCCCAGGACCACGGCTTGGCCAAGGCGCTGGACAACCAGCTCATCGAGAAGGCGCGCCCCGCGCTCGAGGACGCGCTGCCCGTGCGGATCGAGCTGCCGGTGCGCAACGTCAACCGCACGGTGGGCACGATGCTCGGTCACGAGGTGACCAAGCGGTACCGCGGCGCGGGCCTGCCCGACGACACGATCGACGTGACCCTCACGGGGTCCGCCGGCCAGTCCCTCGGCGCGTTCCTGCCGCGCGGCGTCACGCTGCGCCTGTTCGGCGACGCCAACGACTACGTCGGCAAGGGCCTGTCGGGCGGCCGGATCGTCGTGCGGCCCGACCGGTCCGCGGTGCTCGAGGGCGCCGCGAACGTCGTGGCGGGCAACGTCATCGGCTACGGCGCGACGTCGGGAGAGATCCTGCTGCGGGGCCGCGTGGGCGAGCGCTTCGCCGTGCGCAACTCGGGCGCGACGCTGGTCACCGAGGGCGTGGGCGACCACGGCTGCGAGTACATGACGGGTGGCACCGTGCTGGTGCTCGGCCCGACCGGCCGCAACTTCGGCGCCGGCATGTCGGGCGGCGTCGCGTACGTGCTCAACCTGCGGCAGGTCGCGATGAACATCCAGGCGGTGAAGAGCGGCGAGCTCGAGGTGGGCGCGCTGGACGACGCCGACTGGGAGCGCGTGCGAGGCCTGCTGGAACGGCACCTGGCGGAGACCGGGTCGCCCGTGGCGGCCGAGCTCCTCGAGGACGACGACGCGCGGGCCCGCTTCTCGCGCGTCCTGCCCGCGGGCTGGGCCCGCGTGCGCGCCGCGCTGGCCGACGCCGAGGCCGCCGGGAAGACGCTGGGCGAGGGCGACGACTTCGACCCGGCGATGTGGGAGCAGATCATGGAGGTGGCGCGTGGCTGACCCCCGCGGATTCCTGAAGGTGCGGGAGCGCGAGCTCCCGCCGAACCGTCCCGTCGAGGTGCGGCTGCGTGACTGGAAGGACACGCACGCCCACCGCGAGGAGGGGCAGCCGTTCCTCAAGGAGCAGGCGGGCCGCTGCATGGACTGCGGCATCCCGTTCTGCCACCAGGGCTGCCCGCTCGGGAACCTCATCCCCGAGTGGAACGACCTGGTGTGGCGCGACCAGTGGGCCGACGCGATCGAGCGCCTGCACGCCACCAACAACTTCCCGGAGTTCACCGGGCGCGTCTGCCCGGCCCCGTGCGAGACGAGCTGCGTGCTGGGCATCAACCAGCCCGCGGTGACGATCAAGAACGTCGAGGTCTCGATCATCGACGAGGCGTTCGAGCGCGGCCTGGTGACCCCGCAGGTGCCGCAGCGGCTCACGGGCTCGACCGTCGCCGTCGTCGGCTCGGGACCGGCCGGCCTCGCCGCCGCCCAGCAGCTCACGCGCGCCGGCCACACGGTCGTCGTGTACGAGCGGGACGACGCGATCGGCGGCCTGCTGCGCTACGGCATCCCCGACTTCAAGCTCGAGAAGCACCACATCGACCGGCGCCTCGAGCAGATGGAGGCCGAGGGCACCCGCTTCCGCCCCGGCGTCGCCATCGGCCGCGACATCACCTGGGACGCGCTGCGTCGCCGGTTCGACGCCGTGGTCCTCGCGACCGGCGCCACCGTGCCGCGCGAGCTCGCCCTGCCGGGCCGCGACCTCGGCGGCGTGCACTTCGCGATGGACTTCCTCACCCCGGCGAACAAGGCCGCGGCGGGGAGCCCCGTCGACGGCGCGCCGTCGGCCGCGGGCAAGCACGTCGTGATCATCGGCGGCGGCGACACCGGCTCGGACTGCCTCGGCACGTCGCTGCGGCAGGGCGCGGCCAGCGTGACCACCCTGGCCATCGGCAAGAAGCCGCCGCTCGAGCGGCCGGCGAGCCAGCCGTGGCCGACCGACCCGATCGTCTTCGAGGTCTCGACGTCCCACGAGGAGGGCGGGGAGCGCAGCTACCTGGCCTCGACGGTAGAGTTCGTGGGGGGCGAGGACGGGAACGTCCGTGCCCTCAGGGTCGCGGAGACCGAGTACCTGCCGGACGGCCGGCGGGTGCCCAAGGAGGGCACCGAGCGGGAGATCCCGGCGGACCTGGTCCTCATCGCCATGGGGTTCACCGGCCCGGAGACCGACGAGCTGGTGGCCCAGACCGGCGCGGAGCTCACGACGCGCGGGCTGGTGCGGCGCGGCGACGACTACGCCACCAGCCTGCCCGGCGTGTACGCGACGGGTGACGCGGGCCGAGGGCAGTCGCTGATCGTCTGGGCGATCGCCGAGGGCCGCGCGACGGCGGCCGCCGTGGACGCCTACCTGCAGGGCAGCTCCGAGCTGCCCGCGCCGGTCGGCCCGCGGACGGTCGCGCTGCGAGGATAAGAAGAACAACGACGAAGCAGTACCCGGGGCCGTTCGGGCGCCCGGGCGCCGCCCCGGCTCGCGCCGGGGCGGATCGACGACGAGGCTGGAGACATGCGCAGAGCGAAGATCGTGTGCACCATCGGACCCGCGACGGCGTCCTCGACCAAGCTCCGTGAGCTGGTCGACGCGGGCATGGACGTGGCCCGGATCAACCGGAGCCACGGGGAGCAGGCGGAGCACGAGGCCGTCTACCACGGTGTCCGAGAGGCGGCGAAGGAGTCCGGCCGCAACGTCGCAGTCCTCGTCGACCTCCAGGGCCCGAAGATCCGGCTCGGCCGGTTCGCGGGGGACCAGAAGCACTTCCTGAACGAGGGTGACACGTTCACCATCACCACGGAGGACGTGGAGGGCACCAAGGAGCTCGTCTCGACGACGCACAAGGGCCTGCCGGGCGACGCCCGCGTCGGCGACCCGATCCTCATCGACGACGGCAAGGTGCGCGTGCGCGTCACCGCCGTCGAGGGCCCGCGCGTCGTGACGACCGTCGAGGTCGCCGGCCCGGTGTCCAACAACAAGGGCCTCAACCTGCCCGGCGTCGCCGTCTCGGTGCCGGCCCTGTCGGACAAGGACACCGACGACCTGCGCTGGGCGCTGCGTCTCGGCGCCGACATCATCGCGCTGTCGTTCGTGCGGTCCGCGAAGGACTACGACGACGTCGCGGCGATCATGGCGGAGGAGGGGCGCACGGTCCCGGTCGTCGCGAAGATCGAGAAGCCGCAGGCGGTGGAGAACCTGGAGGAGGTCGTCGCGGCCTTCGACGGCTTCATGGTGGCCCGCGGCGACCTCGCGGTGGAGATGCCGCTGGAGCAGGTCCCGCTGGTGCAGAAGCGCATCGTGGAGCTGGCCCGCCGCAACGCCAAGCCGGTGATCGTCGCGACGCAGGTGCTGGAGTCGATGACCACCAGCCCGACGCCGACGCGCGCGGAGGCCTCCGACTGCGCCAACGCGGTGCTCGACGGCGCGGACGCGGTCATGCTGTCCGGCGAGACCAGCGTGGGCGACTACCCGATCGTCACGGTCCAGACGATGGCCCGGATCATCGAGGCCACGGAGGAGATGGGTCGCGAGCGCATCGCGCCGCTGGGCTCCTCGCCGCACACCCGCGGCGGAGTCATCACCCGCGCCGCCGCCGAGATCGGCGACTCGCTCGGCGTGAAGTACCTCGTGACGTTCACCCAGTCGGGCGACTCGGCGAAGCGCATGTCGCGCCTCCGCTCGGGGATCCCGCTGCTGGCGTTCACGCCGGAGGAGAGCGTGCGCAACGTCCTCGCGCTCACCTGGGGCACGACCACCTACCAGGTGCCGAAGGTCGACAGCGTCGACGCGATGGTTGGCCAGGTGGACTCCACGCTGCGGGCGAACGGCCTCGCCGAGCCCGGCGACCGCGTCGTGATCGTCTCCGGCGCCCCGGTGGGCGTGCCCGGCACGACGAACTCGATCCTCGTGCACCAGGTCGGCAGCCACTCCGACGTCTGAGCGCACGCGAAGCGCACGTGACACGCCGGGGGCGTGCGG
>NZ_JBHVBO010000131.1:0-12040 GCF_042668085.1 Isoptericola sp. NPDC057391
GGGCCGCACCGGCGACGGCCCCGTCCGGGCTTCTCTATCTCGCGGGTTCGCCTTCTCTATCTCGGCGCCAGGGTCAGCCGAAGATGCGCGGCAGCGTGCCCTCGTGCGCCTCGCGGGCCTCGGCGAGCGGGACGGTGAACGTCTCGCCGTCGAAGCCGCCGGCCACGACGAGCGTGTCGCCGCCGGTGCGGCCGAGGCGCAGCACCGGCACGCCGGCGGCCTCGGCCACCGCGACGAGCTCGGACTCGTGCTCCGGGTCGACGGCCACCAGGGCGCGCGCGGTGGACTCGCTGAACAGGGCGGCGAACGGCGTCACGCCGTCGCGGCCGGTGACGCCGTCGAGCGCGACGTCGGCGCCGACGCCGTAGCGCAGCGACGCCTCGAGCAGCGCCTGGGCGAGGCCGCCCTCGGACAGGTCGTGCGCGGCGGCGACGAGGCCCTGCTCGCGGGCCTCGACCAGCGCCGAGGCGAGCGCGCGCTCGGCCGCCAGGTCCACGCGCGGCGGCAGGCCGCCGAGGTGGCCGTGCTCGACGTCGGCCCACGCGGAGCCGTCGAGCTCGTCGGCGGTGCGGCCGAGCAGCAGCACCGACAGGCCCTCGGTACGCCAGCCCGACGGCACCGCGGTGCGCACGTCGTCGATGACGCCGAGCACGCCGACGACCGGCGTCGGGTGGATGGAGGAGTCGATCTGGCCGGGCTCGCCGGTGCCGTTGTACAGCGACACGTTGCCGCCCGTGACCGGGACGCCCAGCTCCTGGCACGCGTCCGCGAGGCCCTCGATCGCCTCGACGAGCTGCCACATCGAGTCGGGGTGCTCGGGCGAGCCGAAGTTGAGGCAGTCCGTCACGGCGAGCGGCGTGGCGCCGGCCGTCGCGACGTTGCGATACGCCTCCGCGAGCGCCAGCTGGGCGCCCGTGCGCGGGTCGAGCTTGCCGTAGCGGCCGTTCGCGTCGGTCGCGAGTGCGACGCCGCGGCCGGTGGTCTCGTCGACGCGGACCACGCCGCCGTCGTCGGGCTGGGCGAGCGCCGTGTTGCCCTGCACGAAGCGGTCGTACTGGTTCGTGACCCACGCCTTGGAGGCGAGGTTGGGCGACGCGAGGAGGCGCAGCGCCGTGGCGCGCAGCTCGTCGGCCGACGCCGGGCGCGCCAGGCCCGCGGCGACCGTGGTGTCGGCCTGCAGGCCGTCCTGCCAGGCGGGACGCTCGTACGGGCGCTCGTAGACCGGGCCCTCGTGCGCGACGGTCCGCGGGTCGACGTCCACGATCCGCTGGCCGTGGTGGTCGATGGTGAGGCGGCCGGAGTCGTTGACCTCGCCGATGACGGCGGTCTCGACGTCCCACTTGCCGGTGATCGCGAGGAACTCGTCGAGCTTCTCGGGCGTGACCACCGCCATCATGCGCTCCTGCGACTCCGACATGAGGATCTCGCCGGCGTTGAGCGTGGGGTCGCGCAGCAGCACGTCGTCGAGCCAGACGTGCATGCCGCCGTCGCCGTTCGAGGCCAGCTCGCTCGTGGCGCAGGAGATGCCCGCGGCGCCGAGGTCCTGGATGCCCTCCACGACCTGCGCGGCGTAGAGCTCGAGGCAGCACTCGATGAGCACCTTCTCCATGAACGGGTCGCCCACCTGGACGCTCGGCCGCTTGGCCGGCACACCGTCCTCGAACGTCTCCGACGCGAGGATCGAGGCGCCGCCGATGCCGTCGCCGCCGGTGCGGGCGCCGAACAGGACCACCTTGTTGCCTACGCCGGACGCGTTGGCCAGGTGGATGTCCTCGTGACGCAGCACCCCGAGGCACAGCGCGTTGACGAGCGGGTTGCCCTGGTAGGAGCCGTCGAAGACGAGCTCGCCGCCGATGTTGGGCAGCCCGAGGGAGTTGCCGTAGCCGCCGACGCCGGACACGACGCCGTGCACCACGCGGGCGGTGTCGGGGTGGTCGACGGCGCCGAAGCGCAGCTGGTCCATGACGGCCACCGGGCGGGCGCCCATCGAGATGATGTCGCGGACGATGCCGCCGACGCCGGTCGCGGCACCCTGGTACGGCTCGACGAACGACGGGTGGTTGTGCGACTCGACCTTGAAGGTGACCGCCCAGCCGTCGCCGACGTCGACGACGCCCGCGTTCTCGCCGATGCCGACGAGCAGGTGCTCCTTCATCTCGTCGGTGACGCGCTCGCCGAACTTGCGCAGGTGCACCTTGGACGACTTGTACGAGCAGTGCTCCGACCACATGACCGAGTACATGGCCAGCTCGGCGGCCGTGGGGCGACGCCCCAGCAGGACACGGATGCGCTGGTACTCGTCCGGCTTGAGGCCGAGCTCGGCGTACGGCTGGGCCTCGTCGGGCGTGGACGCGGCGTTCTCGACGGTGTCCAGCTGGGGGCGGGGGGCGGACACGGCTTCGGCACGGTCGGCAGCGGCGGTCATCAACTTCCCTCGGGTCGCGCGAGTACTGCAGAGCTCAGGGCTCGGACCGGGTGATCACCGCACCGGTGGGGGTGCCGGCATCCGGCGTCGGTCCGTGCCGTCTGTCATGAGTGCGTGGGCGCCTCGCGGCGCGCCGCCAGTCTACCGGCGCGCGCCGGGGCTCCCGACGGCGCCGCTAGGGTGCCGCCCATGACCGCTCCCGCGGGGCACGAGCCCCCGCGCACCACCGGCCCGCAGGACGTCGGCCCGGCCGACCTGTTCGCCTTCGCCTGCGAGCTCGCCCTGCTGGCTCTCCTGGCCGTGGCCGGCTGGCGCCTCGGCTCGTCGTTCGGCGACCAGCTCGGCGACGTCGCCGCCGTCGGCATCGGCGTCGTGCTGCTCCTCGTCCTCCCCGCCGTCGCCGTCGTGGTGTGGGGGCGGTGGCTGGCCCGGAACGCGCCGGGCCGGCTCCGCCAGCCCGCACGGTTCGTCGTGCAGGCCGTGCTGTTCGCGGCGGCCGGCGCCCTCGCCGCGGCGTCGGGCCTTCCCGGGTGGGGCCTCGGGATCGCGACCGCCGGCGTCGTCGCGTTCGCGCTGACCCGGAGGTCGTGAAGGATGAGGGCATGCCGATCCTGCCCGCCGAGCGCGACCCCCGGCTGATCACCGTGCGCCGGGGCGGGACGCTCACCGACGACCACCACCGGATGCTGGCCGAGTGGGCCGTGGCCTGCGCCGACCACGTGCTGCCGCACTTCGAGCGCGAGGCGCCCGACGACGCCCGCCCGCGCGACGCCCTCGAGGTCGCCCGCGGGTGGATCCGCGGCGAGGTGCCGATGCGGGAGGCGCACCGCACCGCCTTCGTCGCGAACGCCGCCGGCAAGGGCCGGCCCGACCCCGCCCGGTTCGCGGCCCTCGCGGCCGGGCAGGCGGTCGCCGTGGCCCACGTCGCCGCGCACGACCTGGGCGCCGCCGCCTACGCCATCCGGGCCGCGAGCGCCGCCGCCCCCGAGCCCGACCGGGAGGTCGCCCGCCTCGCCGAGCGGGACTGGCAGCGGGACCGGCTGCCGGCGGAGCTCCGGGAGCTCGTGCTGGACGACCAGCGCGCCCGCAGCGCGATCTGCTGGGACGTCTTCGACGACTGACCCGGCTCGGGCGCGCCCCGTCAGCCCTTCACCGATCCCGACGCGAGCCCGGCCACGTAGTACCGCTGCAGCGCCACGTACAGCACGACGCACGGGATCATCGCCACCACCGACCCGGCGGCCAGCAGGCCGAAGTCCACCTGCCCGTACGCGCCCTGCTGCAGGTTCACCAGCGACACGGGCAGCGTGTAGAGCGACGAGTCCGTGAGGAACGTCAGCGCGCCGAGGAACTCCGTCCACGAGGCGAGGAACGCGTACAGGGCGGCCGTCGCGGCGCCGGGCAGCACGAGCGGCCGCAGCACGGAGACGATCATGCGCACGGTGCCCGCGCCGTCGACGTGCGCCGAGTCCTCGATCTCGCCGGGCACCGACTCGAACGCGTTGCGCATGACGAACACGCAGAACGGCAGGTTCACGGTCGTGTAGAAGAGCACGAGGCCGAACAGGCTATCCGTGAGCCGCATGGCGTTCATCTGCAGGTACAGCGGGGTGAGGATCGCCTGGAACGGCACCATGAGCGTCACCAGCACCATGCCGAACAGCAGGCCTCTGCCGCGGAACCCGAACTTGGCGAACCCGTACCCGGCGAGCGTCGCGAGGACGGCTGTCAGCGCGGCCGTCGACACCGACACGACCACGGAGTTCACGATGCCGCGCCAGATCTCGGGCTGGTCGAGGATCAGGCGGAAGTTGACCCACGACAGGTCGAGGAACCGGCCGTCCGGGGCGGCCACGACGACGTCGCCGGGCTGCCCCGACCGCACCAGCGCCAGTGCCAGCGGCACCACGAAGACGAGCGCGGCGAGGGTGCCGCCGACGACGTACAGCGTGCGGCGCACGCGGGTGTCACGCTCCGGGCCGGACCTCGGGCGCCCGGCGCCGGGCGACGACCCGTGGCCCGGGCTCGTGCCGCGGGCGCTCCTGCCCGGCGCGCCCACCTCGGCGGTGCCCGGTGCGCTCGCTGTGACCGCCATGTCAGCTCCTCTCCCGCAGCAGCCAGAACTGCGCTGCGGTGACCAGTCCGGTGATGACGACCAGGACGAGCGACATCGCCGTCGCCGCCCCCAGCTGCAACTGCACGAAGGCCCGCCGGTAGATCGCCATCACCACGGTGGTGGTGTCCGAGCCGGGGCCGCCCTGGGTCAGGATGTAGAACTGCGTGAACGCGAGCAGCGACCCGATGACCGACAGCACGACGGTCATGGCGATCGTGCGCCGCAGCATGGGGATCGTGATCGAGCGCTCCCGGACCCACCAGGACGCGCCGTCCAACTCGGCCGACTCGTAGACCTCGCGCGGGATGCCCTGCATCCCGGACATGAGCAGCACCATCGTGAGCCCCGACACCGCCCAGATCACCATGACGCACAGCAGCCCCGTGGCCAGCGGCCCGTCGACGAGCCACGCCGTCGTGCCGTCGGTGATCCCGAGGGCCTTGAGGACCACGTTCACCATGCCGCTGTTCGGCTGGGCCTCGAGCAGCATGAGGAAGCTGAGCGTGGTGAGCCCGATGACGTAGGGGACGAAGAAGATCGTGCGCAGCAGCGTGGCGCCACGCCGGTTCGACCGCACGACGACCGCGAGCGCGTAGCCCAGCGCGAGGATCGGCAGCGTGACGATCGCCGTGTACAGCAGCGTGTACCCGACGGCGCGCCAGAAGGTGGGGTCGGTGAGCACCGACGCGTAGTTCTCCAGGCCGATGAACCGCCACGAGCCGATGAGCGGGAGGTTCGTGAAGGAGATCCCCACCGCGGAGACGAGCGGCACCAGCACGAACACGACGACGAACGCGACGGCCGGCGCGACGAGGAGCAGGCCGGTGCGGGCGGGGTGCGTGAGGGTGCCGTGGCGCCGTGCGGGCCGCGAGACCGCCGGGGCGCTCATGCCTGGGCCTGCCGCAGGATGCGGTCGTACGTGGTCTGGGCCTCGTCCATGGCGGCGTCGACCTCCCCGTCGAAGACGGCCCGGCGGAACATGCGCAGCCAGGGCCCGTCCTGCTGGTTGTAGATGAGGTTGTAGGCGAGCGTGGTGGGGGCGTACCCGGCGTCGAGCGCCTTCAGCGTGGGGGTGACGAGCGGGTGCTCGGCCTCGAACGCGGGCGTCACCACGTCGGAGCGGATCGGCGAGTAGAAGCCCTCGGGCATGCGCGCCTGCTGCTCGAGGGCGACGGCGAAGCGGATGAGCTCCGCCGCGGCCTCGGGGTTCTTCCCGCCCGCGGGCATGCACAGGTTGTCGCCGCCGTCGAAGAACGCACGGCCGCCGTCCGGTCCGGGCAGCAGCACGACCCGGCTGCGCTCCAGCAGCTCCGGCGACGCGTTCGGCGCCACCACGCCGTACCCGCCGGGAAACATGCCGAGCCGCCCGGCGACGTAGTCCGCCGACCAGCGCGACGCGTCGTCGGCGAAGCAGCCGGGCGGCACCAGCTGCTCCTCCCAGAGCGTGCGCTCCAGGTCGAGCGTGCGGCGCAGGGCGTCGTTGCCGGCGACGTTGCCACGCTGGTCCCCGACGTCGCCGGCGATGAGGTCGGTGCCCGTGGCCCACACGTGCGGCTGCACGGTGAAGCCGAGGGCCCCGGAGGCGTTGCCGGGGAAGGACCAGCCGTACGTGTCGTCGCCGAGCGCGGCGATGGCGCGGGCCGCCTCGAGGATCCCGTCGAACGACGCCGTGTGCTCGTCGACGTCCAGGCCCGCGCGGTCGAACAGCTCCGTGTTGCAGAACAGCACCGAGAAGTCGCCGAGGAACGGCACCCCGTAGTGCTTCCCGTCCTTGGTGGCGAGGGCCAGGTGGCCCGGGCTGAGGGCGTCGCCGAGGGCGAGGTCCTCGACCAGCGGGGTGAGATCCGTGAACACGTCCCGGAACGCGAACATCGTGGAGTAGATGTCGTCGATGTCGATGACGTCGGGCACGCGCCCGCCGCGGATGGCGGTGGCCACCTTGGTGACGTACTGGCCGTTCTGGATCGGCGTCAGCCGGACCCGGATCCGGTCCTGCGCCGCGTGGAACGCGTCCACCACGGCCTGGACGCCGTTGACCGTGTCCGAGCGGCACCACATCTCCACCGTGCCGCGGGCGCCGTCGCCGAATCCCGGCGCGCCGACGTCGGCCGCCGCCAGGTCGCGCGCGCAGCCACCGAGCGCGGCGGTCGCGCCGCCGGCACCCAGCAGCGCGAGCAGCTGCCGTCTGGTGAGCTCCATCGCTCCTCCTCCGCGCCCGTGCGGGCGCCAGGTCTGCGCGCCCGGGGCGGGCGCCACTCGCCGACCGCGGGCACCGGCGCCCGCGGGGTGCGGGGTGCCCGGAGGCCGGGCGCCCCGTGTCGCCGCGCGTCAGGCCACCGGGATCCACACCCGCATCGCCTGCGGGCCGCGGTTGGCCCACAGGTGGTACGGGATCGCCCGCAGCGTCACCGTGCCGGTCACGGCCGGCGCCGGGGCCGCCGCCGACCGGTACGGGCCGTCGCCCACGGCCCTAGTGGGCCGCGCCTGGACGGCCCCGGTCGCGGTCACCACGACCGTCCCTCCCAGCAGGTCGGGCCGCTCCTCCTCGCCGAGCGCGGCGGAGACGTCGATCCGCACGTCGTCCACGACGGCGCCGGCGTCCTGGTCCTCCTGCTCGAGCGCGTACACCAGCGGGCCGCGCTCGATCGCGACGCAGCCGCGCACGTCGTCGACCCGCGGGTCGGCGGCGGTGAGGCGGGGTGCCACCGGGAGGTCGAGGACGACGGCGTCGCCGGCCGCGAGCGGCCGGCCCACGGCGGCGTAGGCGCCCGCCGCGACGGGAGCGCCGTCGAGCGTCGCCCCCTCGGCCCAGCCCGGGACCCGCAGCGCGAGCCCCGCGCCCGGGGCCGCCTCCTCGACGTGCAGCGTCACGCGGCCCGCGTACGGGTAGTCCGTCTCGACGCGCAGCCGTAGCGCGCCGCCCGGCAGGTCGGCGGCGATCGTCCCGGGCGCGTACTGGTGCACCTGGAGCCCGTCGTCGGTGACCGTCGCGAGGTAGCCCTCGAGGCTGGACAGCGTCCGCATGATGTTGGGCGGGCAGCAGGCGCAGCCGAACCACGGGCGGCGCCCGGCGGCGGGGTTGCGCTCCTCCTCCGCGTGCGCACCCGTGCGCACCTGCAGCGGGTTGACGTAGAAGTACTCGGTGCCGCCCAGGGAGAGCCCGGAGAGGAAGCCATTGAGCAGCATCCGCTCGATCTGGTCGGCGTACCGCGCGTCGCCGGTCGCCAGCAGCAGGCGCCAGGCCCACTGCACCGCGCCGATCGCCGCGCAGGTCTCGGCGTACGCGCGGTCGTTCGGCAGCTCGTGCGGGTCGCCGAACGACTCGCCGTCCCACCGGGAGCCGAGGCCGCCGGTCAGGTACTGCTTGCCGTCGACCATCGCCGCGTACTGCGCCTCGAGGGCGGCGAGCAGCTCGCGGTCGCCCGACTCGACGGCGACGTCCGTGGCGCCGGCACCGAGGTACACGGCCCGGACGGCGTGGCCCTCGACGGTCGTCGCCTCGCGGACGCGCACGCGGTCAGAGAAGTACGTGGGCTGCTTGCCGTGGGAGGCGATGATCCCGGTGCCGCGCGCCTCGACGAACCATGACGCCAGGTCCAGGTACGCCCGGGTGCCGGTCTCCCGGTAGAGCTCCACGAGCGCTGTCTCGATCACGGGGTGGCCGTCGACCTCGCGCAGCTGCCCCTCGCCGTCGCCGAAGGTCTCCACGAGGTGGTCGGCCAGCCGGACGGCGACGTCGAGCAGCTCGCGCCGTCCGGTCGCCCGCACCTGCGCGACCGCCGCCTGCATCAGGTGGCCCGCGCAGTAGTGCTCGTGGCTCCAGGGCAGGTCGGAGTAGCGCTCCACGCCGCGCAGCTGCGGCACCGAGTCGAGGTAGCCGTCCGGGGCCTGGGCGCCGGCGACGGCCCGGGTGACCTCGAGGATGTCGGCCAGCAGCGCCTCGTCGGGCTCTCGCCCGTACTCCCAGGCCGCGGCCTCGAGCCACTTGTGCACGTCGGAGTCCGCGAAGATCGGTCCCTGGGCCTCGCCGTCCGCCAGCCCGGCCGCGATCTCGAGGTTGCGCAGGTTCCCGTACTCGCGCAGGTGGCCCAGCCCCTCGGGCACCGAGGCCTCGCGGTTGACCCGCAGCCGGTGCCCCCACAGCCCGCCGTCGAGGGTCGCGCTGCCCGGCGGCAGCGGACGCAGCGTGGTGATCGCCGATGCGGTGGGCTCGGCGGGCCCGCGGGCGGTCCGGAACGTCGTCGTCGTCATGCACCTCTCCTTCGAGGGAGTCGTGAGCGGAAGGAAACAAGGAATCCGTTTTCCTCACCGTAGGGAGCGTCGCGGCACCCGTCAAGCACCCTCTCGACAGGCGAGATCGCGTACGATCGGCAGCGCCACCGCCATCTCGCGGAACGGCAGGAAACTGGAGGAGGTCCCATGTCGGAAGCTCCGGGCGTCGTGCGGATCACGGACGTGGCCGCGCTGGCGGGGGTCTCCCCCAGCACCGTGTCGAAGGCGCTCAACGACACCGGCTCTCTGCGGCCCGCCACGCGGGCGCGCGTGCGCGAGGCGGCCGAGCGGCTGGGCTTCGTGCCCGACGCGCAGGCGCGGTCGCTCTCGGCACGCCGCAGCTTCACCGTCGGCCTGCTGAGCACCGACTCGGCCGGTCGCTTCTCGCTGCCCGTCGTGCTCGGCGCGGAGAACGCTCTCGTCGGGGGGCAGATCTCCGCGCTGCTGGCCACCGCCCGTCACGACCCGGTGCGCGAGCAGCACCACGTCCGCAGCCTGGTCGCACGTCGCGTGGACGGCATCATCGTCACCGGCCGCACCACCGATCCCCGGCCCCCCATCCGGGTGCCGATGCCGGTCGTCTACGCGTTCGCGCCGTCGCAGGACCCGGACGACGCGTCCGTCGTGCCCGACGACACCGCGGGGATGACCGCCGTCGCGGAGCACCTGCTCTCCCTCGGCCGCACCCGCGTCGCCTACGTCGGCGGGCGGGGCGACCAGGCGGCCTCCGTGCTGCGGCACGGCGCGCTCGCCACGGCCCTGGAGGCCCGCGGCGCCGAGGTCGTCGGCGAGCCGCGCTTCGGCGAGTGGTCCGAGCGCTGGGGGCGCCTCGCCGTCGACCTCGTGCTCGGCGACCACCGGGCCGGCGAGCCCCTGCCGGTCGACGCCATCGCGTTCGCCTCCGACCAGCTCGCCCGCGGCGGCTGCGACCGGCTGCGCGACCGCGGCGTGCGCGTGCCCGAGGACGTGGCCGTCACCGGCTACGACGACTGGGACGTCATGGCCCTCGCCAGCCGTCCGCCCCTGACCACCGTGGACCCCCAGCTCGACCGGCTGGGGCAGCGCGCCGCCGAGCTGCTGCTCGCCGCGATCGACGGGCGGCCCGCGCACGGCACCGAGCTCTCCCCGCCACGCCTGGTCGTGCGGGCCTCGACGGCCGGGGACTCCTGAGCCGCCGCCGGCCGGGTCGGGGCGGCCCCGGGGCGGACCGTCAGGACGCAGGCGCCTCGTCGGCCGCCGGGGCGAAGCCGGAGATCGACGGGTCGAGCACCGTCGCCACGGCCGCGAGCGCCCCGAGGATCAGCCCGACCCGCGTGTGCGGCAGCCGCCGCCCCTGCGCACGCCACCGCTCGCCGCGCCGGTAGGCCCACTTCTCCCCCGCCACCGCGACCGTCACCGCGAGGGCGACCGCGCCCGCCGCGGCCGCGCCCGCGACGACCGGGTCCGGCAGCGGGTCGGCGTCCGCGAGCTCCGCGTCGCCCAGGAGGACGTTGTCCTCCGGTTCGGCGCTGTCCCCCTCGAGGTCGCGGGCCGCGTCCCGCTCGGCGCCGTCCGCCTCGGCGTCGACGAGGTCGGCGTCGAGGTCGGCGTCGTCGAGGTCCGCGCCGTCGAGGTCTGGATCGCCGTCCTCCGCGGGCAGCGCCTCGACCCGCCGGGCGAGATCGCGCAGGTCGCGGAGCTCGCCGCGCGCCTCGCGCACGCCGTCGACGGCGGAGCGGCCCTCGGCGGTGAGGGCCAACCCGAGCCCGAGCCCACCGGCCAGCACGCCCGTCTTGGCCAGGGCGCGGGCCCAGCGCGGCCCGACGACGTCGGGCACGGCGTACCAGGCGAGCGTCGTGAGTCCGGTGATCGCGACGCTCCGGGCGTCGGCTCGCCTGCGCGCGGCGGGCGTCTCCATGGGGTCCACCTCCGGGTCGGGGGGCTCGTGCGGGCGGCGGGCCGAGGTCCTCGGTCCGCCCGTGGGACAACGGGCGGTACCAGGGCAGAGTTCCGCGGCACCGACCCGACGCGACCCCGACCTGGTCCCCGCTGCACCCCGAGCTGCACCCCGGCCGGCATCCCGGCCTGCATGGATGACCTGCGCTTGACCTACGACCCCAGATCCTTGACCGACATCACGAACAGGTGACGATTCTGGGTGATCGGAGCCACGAGCATCCCCCGCAGAGTCGGGGGTTTCGTCTTTTACCACAAGGTGGTTTGATGCGCACGTGGAACTCCTCAGAACCTTCGCTCCCGGCGCGTTCGCGTACGGGCTGGCGTCCTGGTCGTGGCTGGGGGTCCACGGCAAGACGCCCCGCTTCACGACCGTCTTCGGTGACGTCTTCCTCGAGTCCCTGGAGGGCTGGTGGTTCCTCGACACGATCGAGGGGTCGCTCGAGCTGCGCTGGGCCACCGCCGTCGAGATGTACACGGAGCTCGACTCGACGGACGGGCGCGCAGACCTCCTCCTGGAGGGCCTCTGCCGGGAGGTGCTCGACGCCGGCATGCACCCGCGCCCGGACGAGGTGCTCGCCTTCTCCCCGCACCCGGCGATCGGCGGCCGGCTCCACGCCGACCACGTGGCGCCGCTCCGGTTCGAGCTGGCCCTGCGGCTCACCGGGGAGATGCACCACCAGCTGCGCACCACGCTGGACCCGGCGCCCTCGCCCCTGCTGCTCGGGCACGTCGACTCCCCGGTGCCCGCGCCCGGCCTCGGCTGGGGCACGGCGGGACACGACCGGCGACCGTGACCCACCTGTGACCTGCACGGTCCGTCCAGCAGATGCACGACCGGCCTTCGTGTCGTCTCCTGGAAAGGCACGGATGAGGCGGACCGTGGGAGGTAGGCATGAGACGGGTGCTCGTCGTCGGGCTCGTCGTGGGGGTCGTGGACGGGGCGCTGCTGGGCGCGTCGGCGGCGCTCGGCTGGACGTGGGTGGCGTGGGCCGCCCTCCTGGCCGGGCTCGGGGGCGCGGCCGCGGTGGCGATGACCGTCCCCCCGCCGCGCGTCTCCCGACCGGCCACCGTCACGCTCGGCCTGCCGCTTCGTGACGAGCAGGCGGCCGAGGACGCCGCCGCGCCGGCCCCGGTGCCCGGGACGACGCCGGGCCCGGTCGAGAGCCCGCCGGCCGTCGTCGAGGACTACCCGCAGCCGGTGCGCGCGGGTCAGCCCACGCCCGCCGCCGCCTGAGCCGCCCACCACCCGGCCCGCACGACGAAGGGGACGGACCGCAGCACCTGCGGTC
>NZ_JBHVBO010000132.1:0-11969 GCF_042668085.1 Isoptericola sp. NPDC057391
GTCCGGGCGCGCGCCCGCGGGTGCCGGCACCCGCGCTGAGTGGTAAGTCTCGAGGGAGGGCACCGCGTGAAGCCGCCGCGCGGAGCGCCCGGGACCCGAAGGGAGCCACGGTGCCGCGACGAGATGCAGGGCCGAGCGTCAAGGACAAGGAGCTCTACGAGGAGCTGCGCGACGAGGGCAACAGCAAGGAGAAGTCCGCGCGGATCGCGAACGCGGCTGCCGCGCGGGGGCGTGGCAAGGTCGGCAAGAAGGGCGGGAAGTCCGGCTCGTACGACGACTGGACCGTCGCCGACCTGCGCAAGCGGGCGTCCGAGATCGGCATCGAGGGCCGCTCCTCGATGCGCAAGAGCGAGCTGATCGAGGCGCTGCGCTCCCACTGACCGGTGCCTGGGCCCGGGCCGTGAGCGACCGTGCCGGTGCGCGCGTCGGGGCGCATGATGGAAGGAGCGACCGCCGGCACGGCGGGCACCCGACGACGCGAGGAGGCGGCGATGAGAGCGACGGTGGGCGACCGGATCGTGGTGGCGTCCGGAGTGGTCGGTGGCGCGGTGCGCGACGGCGTCGTGGTGGGCTGCCCGCACGAGGACGGCTCGCCGCCCTACCAGGTGCGCTGGTCGGACACGGGGGAGGAGACGCTGGTCTTCCCCGGGGCGGACACTGTCGTGCAGCACGACGGCGGGGGGACGGAGCCCGGCCGCGCCCAGGCGTCGACGGCGCGGGCCCTGACCTGGGACGTGCGGGTCTCGCTCGTGGAGTCGGCCGGGAGCACGACGGCGGAGGCGATGCTGACGCCGGGCCCCGACGTGGGCTCGCTGCGCGGCGTCGGGCACGCGCGCAAGGACCCGGGCGACCTCCAGGTCCCGGTCATCGGGGACGAGGTCGCGGCGGCGCGGGCGCTGCGACGGCTCGCGGACGCGCTGCTCGAGCAGGCCGAGCAGGACATCTCGGCGCAGACGGGGCACCGGGCGCACGTGCACCCCTGACGGGCCGGACCCCCGGGAACGGGAGGCTCAGCCGAGCTCGTCCCGCCTGCGGCGCAGGTGGTCGTGCTCGGCGCCGGGGCCGCACAGGGCCAGCGCCGCGTCGTAGGCCCGGCGGGCGCCGTGCGGGTCGTCCGCGCGCCGGAGGAGCTCGGCCCGCAGGGCGGGCAGCCGGTGCCCGGGCAGGGCCACCCCCGCGAGGGCGTCGAGGCCGGCGCGGGGGCCGGACACCTCCGCGACGGCGACGGCCCGGTTGAGGCGCACCACGGGGGTGTCGGTCAGCGTGAGGAGCTCGTCGTAGCGGGCGAGGATGCGGTCCCAGGCGGTGGCGTCCGGGGTCCGCGCGATCGCGTGCTCGGCGGCCACGAGGGCCTGCAGCAGGTACGGCGTGGGGGGAGCGGTGGCGAGGGGCGTGAGCAGGTCGAGCGCCTCCGCGATCTCGGCCTGGTGCCACCGCGCGCGGTCCTGGTCCGGCAGCAGCACCAGGGCGCCGTCGCGCGCGCGGGCGTCCCGGCGCGAGTGCTGGAGCAGCACGAGCGCGAGGAGGGCGTCGAGGTCGTCCGCCCCCACGCCGTCGCCCGCCGTGCCGCCGCCCACGGCGGGGCGGACCTCGCGCAGCACGCGGACGAGCCGCACCGCCTCGCCGGCGAGCTCGCTCCGCACGACGTCGTCCCCGGTGGCGGGCGCGTAGCCGGCGGTGAACGCGAGGTACGCGACGTCGGCCGCGACGCCCAGGCGGTCGGCGAGCTCCTGGCCGGTCGGCAGCGCGAACCGCTCGCCGGCGAGCTTCTTGCGGGCCCTGGTGAGCCGCGCCGCCATCGTCGGCGTGGACTGGAGGAACAGGCGGGCGACGTCGGCGGTGGGCACGCCGAGCACCAGGCGCAGGGAGAGCGCCGCCGCCGCCTCGCGCGACAGCCGCGGGTGGGCGCACAGGAGCACCAGGCGCAGCCGCTCGTCGGTCAAGGGCTCGCCGGAGTCCGCCATGACCCGCTGCGCCCGGGCCGCCAGGTCCGCCTCGACCTCCAGCAGCGGCATCGACCGAGCGAGCACCTGCTCCGACCGGAGCCGGTCGAGCACGCGCCGGCGGGCGGCGGTGAGGAGCCAGGCCGGGCCGTTCGCCGGCACGCCGTCGCGCGGCCAGGTGCGGGCCGCCGCCTCGAACGCGTCCGCGAGCCCGTCCTCGGCGAGGTCGAGCCGACGGAAGCGCGCGACGAGCAGGGCCAGCAGCCGACCCCACTCGTCGCGCATGAGGTGCTCGAGGGGCGTCACCGTGGCGCTTCCGTCACCGGCTAGCCCGCCTCCGCCGGGCGGAGCTCGACCGTGAGCTCGTCCGGCAGCAGGCGCGCGAGCTCGACCGCGGTGTCCAGGTCGGGCACGTCGACGACGTAGAAGCCGCCGAGCTGCTCGGCCGCCTCCGCGTACGGGCCGTCGGTGACGGCGCGGTCGCCGTCCGTCCCCGGCCCGAGCGTGCGCGCCGTGCCGGGGTGCCCGAGGCCCTCGCCCGCGACGACCGCGCCCCGTGCGGCGACCGCGGAGTCGAACGCCTCCAGGCGGGCGAAGAAGCGCTCGCGGTGCGCGTCGTCGGCCGCCTCCCAGATCTCGTAGTGGTTCGGCTGCGTGAGCAGGACGACGACCTTCATGCCTCGCCCTCCTCGTGGTCGACGGCGGCGCGCACCTCGACGACACCGTCCGCGTCGCCGCCGCCGGTCGAGCCGACGAGGGTCGCACTGATCTGGAGCAGGTCGTCGAGGTCGTCCGACTCGACCAGGTAGAACCCGGACAGCTGCTCCGCCGTCTCGGCGAACGGGCCGTCGGTGACGACGACGCGGCCCGCCGCGTCGCGGGAGACCTGCTTGGTGGTGCGGGAGTGCGTCAGCTCGGCGCCCCCGGTGACGCGGTGCCCGCGCTCGGCGAGCAGCCGGGCGAACTCCTCGTGCTTCGCGTAGACGGCCGCGCGCTCCTCGGCGCTCGCCCGTTCCCAGACGTCCTCGACGCCGGGCAGCAGTACGACGTACGTGGTCATGGCTCCATCGTCCTTCCTCGTGGGGGCTCGCACACCTGCTCGTTCACCGGGATGACGCGCGAGGGCGGGGA
Source organism: Isoptericola sp. NPDC057391 (assembly GCF_042668085.1). Taxonomy (NCBI): domain Bacteria; kingdom Bacillati; phylum Actinomycetota; class Actinomycetes; order Micrococcales; family Promicromonosporaceae; genus Isoptericola; species Isoptericola sp. NPDC057391. Next base: position 3,075 of record NZ_JBHVBO010000132.1, read on the forward strand.
AGATCGACAACCCCGGCGAGGTTCCCCTGTGACGACCGCCATGCCGCCGCGACCCGCGGTCGGCATAGGCTCGTCGTCGGCGTGACCCACTCCGTCTTCGTCGGCCCACCTCGTCGGAAAGGCCCCACCCGTGCGCACCTCCCGTCCTCTTCTTGCGGTCGCCCTCGCCTCGGCCGCCACGCTCGCGTTCGCCGGCTGCTCGTCCTCCGACGACGGCGGCGACGGCGCCCCCGCAGCCTCCGGCAGCGCGACCGACTGCACGCCCGAGGGGATGCAGACCCTCACCGACGGCACGCTGACGGTGGGCGCCAGCGACCCGTTCGAGCCCTGGTACGTGGGCGAGCCGACGAGCGGCGAGGGCTTCGAGTCCGCGCTCGTGTACGCCGTCGCCGACGAGCTGGGCTTCGCGAAGGAGGACGTCGAGTGGACGTCGGTCACCTTCGAGCAGATCATCAGCCCGGCCGTGAAGCCCTTCGACGTCGCCGCGTACCAGACGACGATCACCGACGAGCGGAAGAATGCCGTCGACTTCTCCAGCCCGTACCTGACCAGCCGGCAGGGCGTCATCGTGGCCGACGAGGGGAAGTTCTCCGAGGCCGCGAGCCTGGCGGACCTCGAGGGCGCGAAGATCGGCGTCACGGCCTCGCAGACGTCGCTCGCCGTCGCCGACGCCGCGTGGGGCGACGACGTCGAGGTCACGCCGTTCAACGCCGCCGGCGACGGCATGACGGCGCTGAGCTCGGGCACCATCGACGCGATGGTGATGGACGTCGACCAGGGGGTCGCCGCCACGACCGTGTACTTCCCGGACACGCACGTCGTCGGCACGCTGCCGCCCGTGGGCGAGCCGGAGCAGCTCGGGCTGGTGCTCGACAAGGGGTCGTCGCTCACCGCGTGCGTCTCCGCCGCCGTCGACACGCTCGAGGAGAACGGCACGCTCGCCGAGCTGCGCACCACCTGGCTCAAGTCGGACGACGTCCCCGAGCTGTCCTGACGCGCGTGAGCGGGCCCGCGACGACGCCGACCGGCGGCTGGCAGCCGTCGGAGCGGGCGCGCGCCCGCGCGGCGTACCGGCGCGCGCAGCACCGCCGGGCGCTGCTCGTGGCCGGGGTCGCGACGGCTCTCGTGCTGGCCGCCGTCGTGTACGTCGTGACGACGGCGCCCGGCTGGGAGCGGGCGCGCGAGGCGTTCTTCTCCCCGGAACGGGCGTGGGAGGTGCTGCCCGAGGTCGCAGCGGGGCTGTGGCTCAACCTGCGGGTGTGGGTGGTAGCGAGCGTGGTCGCCCTGGTCGTGGGGCTGCTGCTGGCCGTCGTGCGGACGTCGCGGGTGCCGGCGCTGTTCCCCCTGCGGATCCTCGCCGTCGGGTACGTGGACGTGTTCCGCGGCGTGCCGCTGCTGCTCGTGCTGCTGCTGGTGGGCTTCGGCCTGCCCGCGCTGCGGCTGCCGTGGCTGCCCGTGAGCGCGGCGTTCCTCGGCGGGCTGTCGATCGTGGTCTGCTACACGGCGTACCTCGCCGAGATCTTCCGGGCGGGCATCGAGGCGGTGCACCCGTCGCAGGTGGCCGCCGCGAGGTCGCTGGGCCTGACCCGCGGGCAGGCGGCGCGGCGCGTCGTGCTGCCGCAGGCGGTCCGCAACGTCACCGCTCCCGTGGCCAGCATGCTCGTGTCGCTGCAGAAGGACTCCGGCCTCATCTCGATCCTCGGCGCCGTCGACGCGATCCGCGCCGCCCAGATCGCGACCACCGGGGACTACAACTTCACGCCGTACGTGGTGGCGGGCCTGCTGTTCCTGGCGATCTCGATCCCGCTCACCCGACTGGTCGACGCCTGGTCCGCCCGCCAGGGCTGGCGCGGCGAGCTGCGCGGCGTCGCCGGGGCGGGGGTGGTCCGGTGAACGTCGTGGCCGGACCCCCGCTGCTGTCGCTGCGCGGCGTCCGCAAGTCCTTCGGCACGGGGGACGCGCGCAAGGTCGTGCTCGACGGCGTCGACCTGGACGTCGCCGAGGGGTCCTGCGTCGTCGTGGTCGGGTCGTCGGGCTCCGGCAAGTCCACGCTGCTACGCGTCGTCGACCTGCTCGAGGAGGTCGACGACGGCCAGGTGCTGCTCGACGGCGAGGACGTCGCCGACCCGTGGGTGGACGCCGACGCCGTGCGCGCCCGCCTCGCGATGGTGTTCCAGCAGTACAACCTCTTCCCGCACCTGCGGGTGCTCGACAACGTGACCCTGGCGCCGCGCGTCGTGCACGGAGTGCCGCGCGCCGAGGCCGAGTCGGCGGCGCTGGCGATGCTCGAGCGCGTCGGTCTCGCGGACAAGGCCCGCGCCTATCCCGACCAGCTGTCCGGCGGGCAGCAGCAGCGCGCCGCCATCGCCCGCGCTCTCGTGAACGGGCCCGAGCTGCTCCTGCTCGACGAGGTGACCTCCGCCCTCGACCCCGAGCTGGTGGGCGAGGTGCTCGACCTGCTGCTCTCCCTGCGCAGCGACGGCGTCGCCGGGCGGCCGACGACCATGCTCGTCGCCACGCACGAGATGGGCTTCGCCCGAGAGGTCGCCGACGAGGTGGTCTTCCTGCACGCCGGGCGCGTGCACGAGCGCGGCACGCCCGAGCAGGTGCTCCAGGACCCGCAGCAGGAGCGCACGCGCGAGTTCCTGCGACGGCTCCGCTGAGGGTGCGTCGAGCCCGTCACTGCAGGGCGAAACCGCCGTCCGTCGTCAGTACCTGCCCGACGACCCACGAACCGGGAGCGGTGACGAGCCAGCCGATGAGGCCCGCAGGGTCGGTCGGCTCGCCCCAGCGGCCGAACGGCGTGGCGGCGCGAAGCGCCTCGAGCTCGTCAAGAGGGCGGTCTGTGGACTCGGGGTCCAGATATCCGGTGTTGACCGGGCCGGGGTTGACCGTGTTCAGGACGATGCCCAGGTCGAGCAGCTCCGCGGCGACGGTGGCCGTGACGCCTGCGAGCGCGGCCTTGGATGCGGCGTAGGCCACCTCGCCCCGCATCGCGCCCTGCTGCTGGCCGGAGGTCATCCAGACAACCTTGGGCGCGGTCCGCGGGTCGGCCGGCGCACTCCGGCCGAGCCGTTCCCCCGGGCGGGCCGCGGGCGTGCCCGCGTGGAACTGCGCCGCGAACCGCCGGGTGAGCAACAGGGTGGAGCGGGTGTTCGTCTCCCAGAACGCGTCCAAGGTGTCAGGGGACATGTCGAGGATCGAACCGTCGCCACCGCTGCGCGCGTGGTTGCACACGAGGACATCGAGGGTGCCAGTCAGGTCCCGCGCGGCGCCGACGAGGGCGTCGATCTGCTCAGGATCACGGAGGTCCGCGCTGGCATCGCAGCTCTTGGCCGACCCGCGGAGTGCGCTCCGCACACCAGCACGGACCTTGTCGAGGTCGTCGCCACCCCAGGGCTGGTTGGCGTCGTGCGGGGCGAAGTGGTGGGTGAAGACACTCGCCCCGAGCGTGGCGAGCTCACGGGCGACGGCGTAGCCGATGCCTTTGCGCCGGGAGACCCCGGTGACGAGCGCGGTACGGCCGGCGAGCGGGAGGTCGTGGTGCATGGCCGCACCCTAGTGACCTCGGTCCAGCCGATATCGACCGGACACCTCCTGGCAGCGGCGCCCTGTCGCCCTACCCTGGGCGTGCCAGGTCGTGGTGACTACTGGCGCGCGGCGGAGGGAGCGGCATGGACAGCAGGTCGATCGGGTTCGTCGGCACGGGGCCGATGGGGGCGCCGATGGCGCGGAACCTGCTCGAGGCGGGGTACGACGTCGCGCTGTGGAACCGGACCGCCGCGAAGGCGGAGGTGGTCGCCGACGGCGAGGCGCGCGCGACCGTCGCGGCGACGCCGGCGGACGCGGCACGCCCGGTGGTCGTCGTCATGCTGCCGGACCTGCCGCAGGTGCGCGACGTCGTCGACCGGCCGGACGGGCTGCGGGCGGGCTGGCGCGCGGCGGGCACCACCGACCCGGTGCTGGTGGTGATGAGCACGGTGAGTCCGGTGGAGGTCACCGCGTGGGCGCGGGAGCTGGCCGCCGAGGGCGTCCGGCTCGTCGACGCCCCCGTGAGCGGCGGCGTCGAGGGCGCGGTCGCGGGCAGCCTCAGCATCATGGGGGGCGGCGCGGACGACGACGTCGCCGAGGTCCGGCCCGTGCTGGAGGCGATGGGCTCGACCGTGCGCCACCTCGGCCCGGTGGGCGCGGGCTCGCTCACCAAGACGTGCAACCAGATCATCGTGGGCGGCACGCTCAACGCGCTCGCCGAGGCGGTCGCCATCGCGCGGGCCGGCGGCCTGGACCTCGCCACCGTGCTGGAGGTGCTGGGCGCGGGACTCGCCGGCTCGCAGCTGCTCGCGGACAAGTCGCGGCGCTACCTCACGGGCGACTACGCGCACGGCGGCGCGTGCCGCACGCAGCTCAAGGACCTCGAGTTCGGCATCGCGGCCGGGCGGCAGCTCGGCGTCGACACCGCGCTGACCGAGGTGGCCCGCGACCGCTACCAGCGGATGGTCGACCGCGGCGACGCCGAGCTGGACCACAGCGCCGTCATCCGCGTCGTCGTCTGACCCGCGCACGACGCCTGCGCACGCCGCCGGGACCTTGCGCGACGGCGTCAACGCTCGTCGTATCAGCGGCCCCCTGCCACCCTCCGAGGTACATGGAGGGGACGACGATGAAGCGACTGGTGCTGTGCTGCGACGGGACGTGGAGCCACGCGGTGAACCCGCAGGTGTCCAACATCGAGAAGCTCGCGCGGGCCGTGCTGCGCTCCGGCGGGAGCGCGGACCCCGACACCGAGCAGATCGTCGGCTACGTGGCGGGCGTCGGCGCCCGCGGCTACCTGGTGGACCAGCTGCTGGGCGGCGCGTTCGGGTACGGGTTCACCCGCAACGTGGTGGACGGCTACCGGTTCCTGGCCATGAACTACGAGCCCGGTGACGAGATCGTCGTGCTCGGCTACTCGCGCGGGGCGTACACGGCGCGCAGCGTCGTGGGCATGCTGTCGCAGGTGGGCCTGCTGACCCCGGCGGCCCAGGACGCCGGCCTCCTGTGCGAGGCGGAGCGCGTCTACCGGCTCAAGCCGCCGACACCGCGCCGCGTCGCGCGGGCGGAGCGCACCGCCGCCCGGGCGCGTCCGGGGTCGTGGCGCCACCGCCGGGCGGAGGCGGTGCTGCGGCGCGGCGACCAGATCCGGCAGGAGAAGGACCGGTTCCGGGCGGAGCACGGGATGGAGGTGCCCGTCCGCTTCCTCGGCGTCTTCGACACCGTCGGCGCGCTGGGCGTCCCCGGGCCGTCGCGGCGCAAGAACCGCTTCCACGACGTCTCCCTCTCGCCCGCCGTGCTCACGGCGCGCCAGGCGCTCGCGATCGACGAGCGCCGCCTGACCTTCGCGCCGTGCCTGTGGACCGTGCCCGACGACGACCCGCCCGAGCGGGTGCAGCAGGTGTGGTTCCCCGGCACCCACGGGGACGTGGGCGGCGGGGGAGCGCGCTGCGGCCTGTCCGACGTCGCGCTGCAGTGGATGGCCGCCGAGATGCGCGCCGTGGGCGTGCAGTTCGACGAGCGCCGGCTGGCCCGCCAGCTCACGCCCCGCGCGCCGCTGATCCTCGACCAGGCGCCGCCGTGGCCGTTCCGCCTCCTCAACGCGGTCACCCGCGTGCGTCCGCGCTACGCGGTGGTCGACGGCCGTCTCGTGTTCCGCCGGGGCCTGCGGGTGCTCGCGCTGCCGGCGACGTCGGCGGCCGAGCTGACGGCGGGTGCCACGCCGCACGACGCCACGGCCACGGGCGTCATCACCGCGTGGCGCGACGGCGTGCGGCTGGCGGACACCGTGCTGCGGCACGTGCTGCGCGACGGCTACGCCGCCCTGGCCCCCAACCTCGGCTGGTGGATCACCGAGGCCGGGGGCGTGGAGCGCGTCCCGGTCGAGCAGGTGGACGCCGCGCGCGGCGACCTGCGCCCCTTCGTCGTGCCCGGGGACGACGTCATCGAGCCGGTGCGAAGTCCTCGAGCGCTGCCGGCGGGTCGGTGAGGTCCGGGTCCTTCGCGAGGTAGGCCTTCGTCTCCCGCGCGATGAGCCCGGACAGCAGGAGCAGGCCGACGAGGTTCGGCAGGGCCATGAGGCCGTTGAGCACGTCGGCCACGCCCCACACGAGGTCCAGCTCCCAGACCGCGCCGACCAGGCACACGAGCGTGAAGATCGCCCGGTACGGCAGCGACACCCTGATCCCGAAGAGCGACGTGGCGCAGCGCTCGCCGTAGTACGCCCACCCGATCACCGTGGAGAGCGCGAAGAAGACGACGGCGATCGCGACCACCGCGGCGCCGAACTGGGCCAGCGGGCCGGACGACATCGCCGTCGACGTCATCGCGGCGCCTTCCTCGCCCGACGTCCACGCGCCCGAGGTGATGATGACGAGGCCCGTGAACGACACCACGATGATCGTGTCGATGAAGGTCTGCGTCATCGACACCAGGCCCTGGCGCACCGGGTGGTGCGTCTTCGCGGCGGCGGCGACGATGGCGGCCGAACCCAGGCCCGACTCGTTGGAGAACAGGCCGCGCGCGACGCCGTACTGCAGCGCGAGGGCGACGGTGGAGCCGACGAAGCCGCCCGTGGCCGCGGTGCCGGTGAACGCGTCGGTGAACACGAGCGCGAAGGCGTCGGGGATCGCGGTGACGTTCGCGCCGAGCACCAGGAGGCCGGCGACGATGTAGAAGACGATCATCATCGGCACGAACGACGCCGTGACCGCGCCGATCCGCTTGATGCCGCCGAGCAGCACGACGCCCACGAAAAGCACGATGACGATGCCGGTCGCCAGCGGCGGGACGCCGAACGTGTCGTCGAGGGACTGCGCGATCGTGTTGGTCTGCGTCATGTTGCCGATGCCGAACGCGGCGAGCGCGGCGAAGACGGCGAACGCGACGGCGAGGACCTTGCCCAGCGGCCCGCGGATGCCCCGCTTGAGGTACTCCTGCGGGCCGCCCCGCTGCTCGCCCTTCTCGTCGACGACGCGGAACTTCGAGCCGAGGAACGCCTCGGAGTACTTGGACGCCATGCCCAGCAGGCCGGTGACCCACATCCAGAACAGGGCGCCGGGGCCGCCGATGCCGATGGCGGTCGCGACGCCGGCGATGTTGCCGACGCCGACCGTGGCGGCGAGCGCGGTGGTCAGCGCCTGGTAGTGCGAGATGTCGCCCTCGCCACCGGCGGAGGCCTCCTTGCGCTGCAGCAGCCCGAGCCGCAGCGCGGGCCCGAGCTTGCGGAACTGCAGGCCCTTGAGCCGGATCGTGAGGTACAGGCCCGTGCCAAGCAGCAACGGGATCAGCAGGAACGGGCCCCAGACGAAGGAGCTGGCTGCGGCGATGAAGTCAGCGAAGGAATCCACGCCGCGCACCGTAACCCGGCGACACCGTCGCCCGCCGCGCGTCTCGGCGCGTGTCGGCGGTCGACCGGGCCACGGCCCGGCGGCGGGCGATCAGGAGTCGTACGCGTCCTTGACGACGAGCACGGGGACGGGGGAGTCGAGCAGGACCCGCTGCGTCGTCGTCCCGATGAGGAACGTGCCCGCGCTGGAGCGCTTGCGGGAGCCGAGGACGACGAGCGTCGCGCCGGACGCCTCGGCGGCGTCGAGGATCGCGTCCGCGGGCTCGGTGCCGGAGGGCCGGCGGGTGACCGGCTGGACCTCGACGTCCTCGGCCGCCTCGGCGAGCAGCCCGTCGAGGGGGTCGCCGTCGGCGGGGTCGTCGGACCGCGCGAGGTGGACCACGTGCAGCGGGAGCCCGCGCCGGGACGCCTCCGCGATCGCCGTCCGGACGGCCGCCTCACCGTGGGGCGACGGGTTGTAGGCCACGAGCACCGTCATGCGCACACTCTCGCACACCGGGGGAACCTCGCGCCGGTCCGGGCCGTTGACACCACCAGCCGACGAAGGAGCAGCGCATCATGCAGTGTCCGCACGACCAGTCCGTCCTCGTGATGACCGAGCGCAAGGGGATCGAGATCGACTACTGCCCGCAGTGTCGGGGTGTGTGGCTCGACCGCGGCGAGCTCGACAAGATCGTCGAGCGCTCCCTGGAGTCGGAGATCGCCGCCGAGGCGCGAGGCCCCCTGCCGCCCGCGCCGGCGGCCCCCGGGCCGTCCTACCCGGCGGCGTACGACGAGCGCCGCTACGACGAGCGTCGCTACGACGACAAGAGGTACGACGACCGCCGGTACGACGACCGGCGCTACGACGACAAGCGGTACGACGACCGCGGGTACGACCCCCGCTACCGCAAGCGCAAGAAGAAGGACTCGTTCCTCGGGGACCTGTTCGACTTCTGACGGGCGCCAGGGCTCGACGGCAGGTGCGTCAGGCGGCCGCGAGCTGCTCGCGCACCTGCCGCTTGGCGCGCGTGAGCATGCCGGCCATGCCGTTGAGGCGCAGCGGGCTGACCGCGCGGGTGAGCCCGATCATCAGCGGGAAGTCGTCGGGCACGTCCAGCACCTGCTGCGCCGAGAGCCCGGACAGCCCCTGGGCGAGGATCGACGCGAACCCGCGGGTGGTGGGTGCCTCCTGCGGGGCGGTCGCGTAGAAGTGCACGACGTCGCCGTCGACCTCCGCGAACGCCCGCACGGGGGACTGGCACTCCTCGACCGCCTCGAGCAGGCCGGGCGCGCTCTCGTACCGCGGGGGCAGGCCCGGCAGCTCGCGCGAGAACTCGAGCAGCAGCTGCAGCCGCTCGCGCTCGGGCAGCGCGAGGAACTCCTCGCGGATCTCGGCGAGCGGCTCGGGCAGGGTGGCGGCGTCGGTCATGGCTCCAGTCTCGCTCAGCGTGAGGTAGCGCGAGTTCGCGCGAGATAGTTCGAGACGGCCCGAGGTAGTTCCACGCTCGCCGAGGTAGTGGTCCAGTCCACTACCT